>CAMPHE010000120.1 GCA_946885815.1 uncultured Arenimonas sp. | reverse complement strand
TGCCGTGGAGGCCGCATCCTAGCCGCATCGGGCGGCGCATACACTAGGCCGGTGGCCATGCAGCGGCGGAACGCGGAGCGGGACGGCAGCGATGACGAACGGCGGGAACAGCGTGGTGACCGGCGCCAATCGCGGGCTCGGGCTCGAGTTCGCGCGACAGCTGCTCGCACGCGGCGACACGGTGATCGCCGGCTGCCGCGCCCCGACGGAGGCGACCGCGCTGCAGACGATGGCGGACGCGTCCGCGGGTCGACTGACCGTGCTGCCGCTCGACGTCGGCGACCCCGCGAGCCGCGACGCTTTCGTCGCCGCCGTGTCGGCGCGGCTCTCGTCGATCGACCTGCTCGTGAACAACGCCGGCATGCTGGCGTCCGGCGAACGCTTCGGGCAGGTGGCGCAGGAAACGATGACGCGCACGTTCACGGTCAACGTCGCCGGGCCGTTCCTGCTCGCGCAGGCGTTCGCGCCGCGGCTCGCCGCCGGCACGCGGGCGCGGGTGGTGAACCTCTCCTCGTCGATGGGTTCGATCGCGCGCCTGTCCGGCTTCGGCACGCCGAGCTATTCGATCAGCAAGGCCGCGCTGAACATGGCCACCGCGCTGCTCGCGCAGGCGCTCAATCCGCAGGGCGTCGGCGTGCTCGCGGTGAGCCCCGGCTGGGTCAGCACCGCGATGGGCGGCGCGCGGGCGCCGCTGACGCCGCAGGCCTCGGTCGCGTCGATGCTGGCGACGATCGCGGCGCAGCCCGGCGTGCCGGCCGGGGAGTTCGTGGACCACGACGGGGCGCCGCTCCCCTGGTAGGGCGTCCGCTGTCCGCCGGGCGCGGGCGCGGACACCGCCGGACACTCCGTCTTCGCGCGTAACCCTTTGATCTGGAACGGCGACGGCGCATGGCACGGTTCATGCAGCTTTCACGGCATGCGAGACCACGCCACCGGAGCCGCCGCGATGAACCCGAGCCTGTCGACCCAGATCCACCGCGCCGTATACGCCCTGCCGCTGCTCGCCGTGGGCCTCGCCGCGGCGATCTGCGCCGACACGCTGCCGGCGGAGACGCTGGCCGGAGTGCCCGGCTCTTCTTCGCATGTCTTCGTCGAGGTGGTGACGCCGGCCGCGGGCGGCGCCGCGACGACGCTGCCCGCCGCGGCGCTGTCCGAGGCCTCGGCGCTCGCCCTCGAATCGGTGCCCGGCCTCGACTGCAGCGCCATGCCCGCCGCCGGCACGCGGGGCCTCGCGCGGATGCCCGGCGACATCACCGCGCTCGCCGTGCGGCTGCGCTGCGCGCAGTGACGCGGCGCGCGCGGCGATAATCGCCGCATGCTCCACGTCGTCCTGCACCAGCCCGAGATTCCGCCGAACACCGGCAACGTCATCCGCCTGTGCGCGAACACCGGCGCGCGCCTGCATCTGGTCGAGCCGCTGGGCTTCGCGCTCGACGATGCACGACTGCGTCGCGCCGGGCTCGACTATCACGAGTTCGCCGACGTGCGTACCCATGCCTCGCTCGATGCATGCCTCGCCGCGCTGGGACATCCGCGCACGTTCGCGTTCAGCGCGCGTTCCGCGGCGCGCTTCGACCGCGTCGCCTACCGTCGCGACGACGCGCTGCTGTTCGGCGCGGAGACACGCGGCCTGCCCGACGACGTGATCGCGTCGATTCCGTTGGAAAACCGCCTGCGGCTGCCGATGCGCGCGGGCCAGCGCAGCCTCAACCTGTCGAACGCGGTCGCCGTCGCGGTATTCGAGGCGTGGCGGCAGTTCGGTTATGTCGGCGGGGAATGAACGCGATCGGGGCATGACCGACGACACGGTCCGCATGAAAACGGCGCGCGGTTAATCGGCCGTTACTTCGCCATTCCGATACTCGGCGCTGCGTTCGCATCGAACGCATTCGAACAACCCGAAAAAGGAATTCCCATGAAGCGTTCCCTCCTCGCCCTGGCGCTCGTCGCCGTCCTTCCGTTCGCCGCGCAGGCGGACGACAAGCTTTCCTATTCGTACGTCGAAGCCGACTACGTGAACCTCGACGGCGACGCCGACGGCTACGGCCTGCGCGGCGCGTTCGAGTTCGGCGATTCCGGCTTCTACGGCCTGGGCGGCTGGCGCACGGCCGAGCTCGACGGCACCGACATCGACCTCGAGCACTGGGAGCTGGGCGTCGGCTACGCGCACGGCATCTCCCCGAACGCCGATCTGATTTCCGAGCTCGCGTACGACAAGGTCGACGTCGAAGGTTTCGACGAAGACGGCTACCGCGCGTCGGTCGGCGTGCGCGGCTCGTTCTCGCCGAACTTCGAAGGCATCGCCAAGGCGAGCTACGTCGACAGCGACGACACCGACGGCGATTTCGTCGGCACGCTCGGCGCGCAGTACAAGTTCACGCAGACCTGGGGCATGGTCGGCGAAGCGGAGTTCGCCGACGGCGGCGAGCTCTACACCGTCGGCCTGCGCGCCAGCTTCTGATCGCTGTCCGGATACGGCCGGGGACCTGCGGGAGCGGCTTCGCTCCTGCAGGTTTTCTCGCGGCTGAAGCCGCTCCTACAGCGGGCGGTCGCCGAAGAGGCCTTCGGGGTATTCGGGCTTCTGTTCGCGCGACAGGAGGAGCCTCAGGCCTTCCGCGGGCGTGATCCGCTCGTGCAGCACGGCCTGCACCAGCGACGAGATCGGCAGGTCGACGCCGTGGCGGTCGCCGAGACGCATCACTTCGTCGGCCGTCTGCACCGATTCCACGACCTGGCCGATCGCCGCCACCGCGTCGCCGATCGACTGCCCGCGACCGAGCGCGAGGCCGAGGCGGCGATTGCGCGACAGGTCGCCGGTACAGGTGAGCACCAGGTCGCCGAGGCCGGCGAGGCCCATCAGCGTTTCCGAGCGGCCGCCGAGCGCGAGGTTCAGCCGCAGCATCTCGTTCAGTCCGCGGGTGATCAGCCCGGCCCGCGCGTTCAGCCCGAGCTGCATGCCGTCGGCGACGCCGGTCGCGACCGCGAGCACGTTCTTCATCGCGCCGCCGAGTTCGGCGCCGAGCATGTCCTCGCCGGTATACGCGCGGAACGTCGGGCCGTGCAGCATGTCGGCGACCGACTTCGCGAACGCCTCGTCGTCGGAATGCACGGTGACCGCCGTCGGCAGCCCGAGCGCGACTTCCTTCGCGAACGACGGACCGGTGACCACGGCCAGCGGCACGCCGGCGCCGAGCACTTCGCCGGCGACCTCGTGCAGGAAGCGCCCGGAGCCCGGTTCGAACCCCTTCGTCGCCCACGCGACGCCGGCCCCCGCGCGGCGATGCGGCGCGAGCGCGTGCAGGGTTTCGTTGAACGCGTGGCTCGGCGTCACCACGAGCACGAGATCGGCACCGGCCACCGCCGCGCCGAGGTCGCCGGTGGCGGCCAGCGATTCGGGCAACGGGATGCCCGGCAGGTAACGCGTGTTCTCGTGGCGGTCGCGGATCGAGGCGACCTGGGCGGCGTCGCGCCCCCAGATCGTCGTCGCGTGGCCGTTGCGCGCGATCAGCGTCGCCAGCGCCGTACCCCAGGAACCACTCCCGAGGACGGCGACCGACGGCAGGACGGCAGCGCTCACGCCGGCCGGCGGATCAGGCGGCGCCGCCCTCGGCGGCCGCACCGGCGCCCGCCTGCGCTTCGGCGCGGCGGCGCAGGCCTTCCGCGTACAGCGCCTCGAAGTTGATCGGCTGCAGGTAGAACGGCGGGAAGCCGCCCTGCGCGATCAGGTCGCCGATCGCCTGGCGCGCGTACGGGAACAGCACGTTCGGGCAGTAGGTGCCGAGCATCATGTCCAGCGTGCGGTCGTCGAAACCGGCGAGGCCGAACAGGCCGGCCTGCTCCAGCTCCGCGAGGTACACGGTCTTCTCGTTGACCTTGCAGGTGAGCGTGATGCCGAGCACGACCTCGAACACGCCGTCGGCCGCGCGCGCGACCTTCTGGTTGAGGTTCAGCTCGAGCTGCGGCTGGCCCGGCTCGTTGAAGATCGCCGGCGCGCCGGGCACTTCGAACGACACGTCCTTGACGTAGATCTTCTGGATCGTGAACTGCGCCTGGTCGGCGGCACCGGCGGCGCCCGCGGCGCCATTCGTGAGGTTGTTCTCGGACATTGGAACGGACTCCGGAATGAAGCGATGTGGGAAAGGGGGCGAGTATCGCACGCCGCCCGGCGACGGCCGGGCGACGGGAATCGGATCGCGCGTCAGGCCTTGCCGCGCGCCAGCGGGAGGCCGGCGGCCTGCCACGCGCCGACGCCGCCGTCGAGCACCGACACCTGACGGAAGCCGGCCTTCACCAGCGTGCCGGCGCTCGCCGGCGCGGTCATGCCGGTGGCGCAGACCAGCACCACCGGGCGTTCGCCGGCCTTCGCCAGCACCTTGTTCGCCGGGTCGAGCTGGCTCGGAAGCAGGTGTTTCGCGCCGAGGATGTGGCCCTTCTCGAAATCGCCCTGGCCGCGCACGTCGATCACCAGCGCGTCGTGGCGGTTGATCAGGTCGGTCAGCTGCGCCGGCGACACCGTTTTCCACTTGCGCGTCAGCGCGCGCAGCTCGGTGACGACGATCGCGAGGGTCAGGCCGATGAAGATGATCGAGACGATCGGCTGGGCGGCGAACAGCTGTTGCAGGCGTTCCATGGGAAGCGGCGGGGTTCCGGCGGCGGGGGCGGCATTATGGCGGCGCCACGCCCCCGGGCATAGCCGCTCAGTCCGCGGTGAGGTCGGGCAGGCCGGACACCAGCCACCAGCGCTTGCTTTCCGCGTCCCAGCGCCAGTGCTGGCGGTCGATGATCACCTTCTCGGCCTGCGTGTGCCGATTGACCAGCCGGATCTCGACGACCTGCTCGTATTCCAGTTCGGCGGGTTCGGAACTGGTGCGGACTTCGTAACCCGACACCTGGTACTGCTTGAGCCGCTCCAGCTCGAGCGGATCGAGGGGCTCGGCCTCCAGCACCTTCGGGTCGATGAAACCGACCGCGCGATCGAAATCGCTCCAGCGCACCGCGCTGACGTACTGGTAGAGCATCGCGTCGCGCGGGTTGCGCTTCGTGTTCATGCTCCCGCAGGCGGCCAGCGCCAGCAGCAGGAGGACGGCGGTCGCGCGCAGCGGGAATCGGTTCATGGCCGCATTATGCACCGCGGATCGCCGCGAACCGCCCCTCGAACGCGGCGACGGCGCGCCCGGTCGAATCGACCACGTGCGCGACCATTTCCACCCGCGCGCGGCCGCGCTCGCGCAGGCTCCGCGACACGCCGTCCCAGTCGGTGCCGGGGGCCGGCCACGCTTCGGCGACCAGGTCCTCGTACAGGGGCGCGAGATAGCGCAGCCGGCTGTCGGCGACGTACACCTCGGCGGCGATGCCGGCCTGCGCCAGGCGCGTGGTCAGCAGACCCCAGCCGGCGAGCGTCATCGCCCCGGCGAGGCTGCCGCCGAACGCGCAGCCCTTGTCGTTCACGTTGGCGGCGAGCGGCGCATGCAGCCGCAGCCGGTCGCCGTCGATCCCGACGGCACGCAGGTGCATCGCCGCGACCGGCGGCATCGCGGCGAAATGGGTGTTCAGCGCGGCGAGCGCGGCGGCGGTGTCGTGCATCGGTCCTCGACCCGGGGGTATGCGAAGCTGGCGCGCATGACCCCGACGGATCCGACGCTGGCGGGATGGTATGTCATCTCGCTGAGGCCCTCCGGCGGCCACGATCCCGTGCGCCGGGCGGCGGTCGCGCGCGGCGCGCGGCTGCTGCCGCTGTCGACGCTGCGGCTCGTGCCGCTGTCGGCGGGGCCGGCGCTCGCGGCGGCGATGGCCTGCCCGCGCGTCGTGTTCACGAGCCCGGCGGCGGTTCGCTTCGCCGCGGCGCTGCAGCCGTTGCGGGCCGAACCGGGGCGGCAGGAGTTCGCGGTCGGGGCCGGCACGGCGGGCGCGCTGAAGCGGGCCGGCCTGCCCGGGGCGATCTCGCCGCCGACCGGTGGCGACGCCGAGACGCTGCTGGCCCTCCCCGGCCTGCAGGGTCCCGGCCCGCGAGGGCGTCGGCGATCAGTCCGCGGCCGCCCGGCGCCTG
>CAMPHE010000119.1 GCA_946885815.1 uncultured Arenimonas sp. | reverse complement strand
GCCGCCGACTTCCTCGTAGGCGCGCCGGGTGAGATCGGCGATGTCCACGCGCACGCGGCTCACCGGCTTGCGGCCCAGTCGCGAGAAGGTGAGCAGGTCGTCGATCAGCATGCCCATGCGGCGTGAGCTTTCGCTGATGGTGTCGAGGTAGGCCCGCAGGTCCGGCGCTAGCTGGTCGCCTGCATCTTCCTGCAGCATCCGCGCATAGCCGTCGATGTGCCGCAGCGGCGCGCGCAGGTCGTGCGACACCGAGTAGCTGAAACTCTCCAGCTCCTTGACGCTCGCCTCCAGCGCGGCGGCCAGCGCGCGGATCTCCCGGTCGTCGGCCTGCCGGCGGGTGATGTCCTGCGCCATACCGATGAAACCGAGCAGTTCGCCGTCGTCGTCGCGCAGCGCCGACACCGCCAGCTGCACCGGGAAGCGCGAGCCGTCACGCGCGACGTAGGTCCATTCGCGCTCGTCGACGCCGCGATCGCGGACGCGCGCGGTGAACACGTCGATCCCCTCGACCGGCCGCCCCAGCTCGGTGGACAGCACCTCGGCGCGCGCATCGACCTCGTCCGCGTCGTGGAACAGCGCCGGCGTCTCGCGCCCGACCACCTCCTCGGGCCGCCAGCCGAGGCGTTCGCTCGCGCTGCGGTTGAACAGCCGGATCGTGCCGTCCGGATCCACCGCGACGATCATGTAGCCGGCACTGTCGAGCATCGAGCGCTGGATCGCGCCGGCCGCGGCCAGTTCGCCGCGCAGCCGCTCGCTGCCGGCCAGTGCCAGCAGCAGCGCGCGGAACGCGATCGCGAGGACCAGCAGGCCGGCGGCCGGCATCGCGAAGATCGCCCACCGCAGGCCTTCGGCATAGTCGCCCGCGGCCTGCGCGCGCCGCCCCAGTTCCTGCGACTCCGCCGACCGGAGCGCCGCCAGCTCCGCGCGCATGGGGTCGAGCGAACCGGCCCCGTCGCTGCGGAACCGGACGCGCGCCGCGTCGAGCCCCGCGCTGCGCGCGACCGCCACCGTGCCGCGCATCGTCTCGTAACGCGCCGCGAGCAGCGTGCCGGCGGCGTCCAGACGGCGCAGCTGCGCGGCATTGCCCGCGGTGCGCTCCCGCAGCGAGGCCAGCAGCGCCAGCGCCGCGACGTGGTGGGCGTCGCGATCGGCGATGAACCGCGCATCGCCACGGATGAGGAACGCGCGCTGGTCGTTCTCCATCTGCAGCACTTCGGCATCGAGCTGCAGCGCCTGGCGCAGCACGCGCAGCGCCTGCTCGACCTGCGCGTTGGCGGACACCGTGGCCAGGTTCTGCCGATGCACGCCCCAGGCGCCGACGGCGAACAGCGCCAGTGCGAGCGCGAAACCGCCATAGAGCCAGCGCCGTTCCAGCACGCCGTGCGCCGCTCCGTTCACGCTCATCCGCCGGTCCCCGACTGTGTCGCTCCACGACGCGCACGCGAAATCGGCCGGCCGGCGGACATGGGGGTCAGTCCCGCAGGCAGCGGTCCAGGAAGTCCTCGGACAGGCGATAGCGGTGAAGCAGGTCGCTGCCCTGCAGGCCGTGCTTCGCGCCCGGGTAGGTCATCAGCTCGAAAAGGGTGCCGCGCTTCTGCAATTCGCCCATCAGCTTCGTGGTGTTCGAGAACAGCACGTTGTCGTCGGCCATGCCGTGGATCAGCAGCAGCCTCGACGTCAGCCCGTCGAGATGCGTGAACACCGACGCGTGCCGGTAACCGTCGGCATTGCGCGCCGGCAGATCCATGTAGCGCTCGGTGTAATGCGTGTCGTACAGCGCCCAGTCGGTGACCGGCGCGCCGGCGATGCCGCACGCGTAGCGATCGCTCGCCTGGCCGAGCAGCATCAGCGTCATGTAGCCGCCGTTGGACCAGCCGTGCACCGCGATGCGCGCCGGGTCGACCCACGGCTGCGTGCGCAGGAAGTCGACGCCGGCGAGCTGGTCGGCCACCTCGACCGTGCCCTGCTTCCCGTACAGCGCGCCACCGAAGGCCGCGCCGCGCCGGGGCGTACCGCGGTTGTCGACGGAAAACACCACGTAGCCCTGCTGCGCGAGGTACTGGTTGAACCAGTGGTCGCCGCGTCCGGGCCAGCTGTCGGTGACGGTCTGGGCGGCCGGACCACCGTAGACGAACACGACCACCGGATACTTCTTCGCGGGGTCGAAGCCGGCCGGCTTCACCAGCGAGTAATGCAGTGGCGTGCCGTCTTCGGCCGCCAGCGTGCCGAACGTCGTCGGCCGGTGCGCGGCGAGGTACGGCGCGTACGGATGCGACGGGTCGGTCGGATCGTTCGCGACCAGCGTCGCCACCTTCGTGCCGTCGGCACGGAACAGATCGGTGCGTGGCGGCGTCGTCGTGCTCGACCAGACGTCGACGAACACCTTCGCGTTCGCGCTGAACGTCGCCGCGTGCATGCCGCCGGCGGGCGTGAGCCGCACCGGCTCGCCGCCGGCGAGCGGCACCGCGTAGACGTGTTTCTGCAGCGGCGAGTCCTTCGTGCCGGCGACGTAGGCGAAGCCGGCGGCCTCGTCGACGCCCAGCAGGTCGTCGACGTCCCAGTCGCCGGCCGTCAGCGCGCCGGCAGGCGCGCCATCGGGTGCGCGGCGCTCCAGGTGCAGGTGGCCGCTGCGCTCGGACAGCCAGAGGAAACTGTCGTCGGCGAGGAAACGCAGGCCGTCGTGCAGCGGCACCCACGTGGCGGCGGTTTCGCTCAGCAGCGGGCGCTGCGTGCCGCGGCGGAGGTCGGCTTCGACGAGATCGAGCCGGCGCTGGTCGCGTGTCTGCCGCTGGAACACCAGCCGCGACGGGTCGCGCCACGCGACGCGGGCGAGGTAGATGTCGGGGTCGTCGCCGAGGTCCACCGTCTTCGCGCCGCGTCCGGCCGGCGACACCACATGCAGCGACACGCGCACGTTCGCCTCGCCGGCGGACGGATAGCGCTGTTCGACGACCTCGGTGCGGTCGGGGTACACCTCGTGGCGCTTCTGCACCGCGACGCCGGATTCGTCGATGCGGGCGTAGGCGATCGCCGAATCGTCCGGCGCCCACCAGTAACCGGTGTGCCGGCCCATTTCCTCGTCGGCGACGAACTCCGCGACGCCGTTGCCGATCGTGTCGCTGCCGTCGCGCGTCAGCCGGACCTCGCGCCCGTCGTCGAGGTCGACCACCCACAGGTCGCGGTCGCGGACGAAGCTGACGAACCCGCCGCGCGGCGACACCTTCGGATCGGTCGCGAACCCGTCGGCGACATCGGTGAGCTTGCGCAGCGCGTGTTCCGCAGGCGCGTCCAGGTCGTACAGGTAGAGTTCGCCGCCGAGCGGAAACAGCAGCGTGCGCGCGTCGGGCGCCCACTGGTACTCGACGATGCCGCGATAGCCGACGATGCGCTGGCGCTCGCGCCGCGCCTTCTCCTCGTCCGACAGCACCTCGTCGGGCCGCACCGCGCGCGAGGCGACCAGCACGCGCCGTTCGCCGGAGTCGATGTCGTATTCCCACAGGTCGAGCTGGAAGCGATCGGCATCGGTGCCCTGCAGCCACGTCACCGCGCGGCCGTCGGGCGAGATCGCCGGCTTCATCAGCGTCGCGCCCGACAGCGAGCGGTCGCCGGTGATGGCTTCCAGCGTCAGCTTCTCGGCGGCGGCGGCGGGGGCGAGGGTCATGGCGGCGAGCAGCAGCAGCGTCTTCATCGATGCGCGATTCCGGTGGGGCGGCAGGCGCCGCGTCAGGCGAGGAAGCCGCCGTCGACCGGCAGGCTGGCGCCCGTGAGGTACGACGCGGCCGGGGACGCGAGGAACAGGACGGCCGGCGCGATCTCGCCCGGCTGGGCGACGCGCGCGAGCGGAATCGCCCGCAGCATCATCGCCATGATCTTCGGGTCGCCGGTGAGCGCCGATGCGAACTTCGTGTCGGTCAGCCCGGGCAGCACCGCGTTGACGCGCACGCCGTGCGGCGCGAGTTCCTTCGCGAACCCTTCGGTCATGCTGACGATGCCGGCCTTGGTCATCGAGTACACCAGCTGCCCGGCGGCGGAGCGGCGCGCGTTCACCGACGCGATGTTGACGATCGCGCCGCCGCGGCCGCGCATGCGCCGCGCCGCCTGCACCGTGGTCCAGAAATAGCCGCGCAGGTTCACCTCGACGGTCTTCTCGTAGGCCTCGAGCGGCATGTCGAGCACCGGCCCGAAATACGGATTCGCCGCCGCGTTGTTCACCACGATGTCGGGCACGCGCCCGTCGGCGTCGAGGCCGGCGAAAAGGGCGTCGATCGCCGCCGGATCACCGACGTGCATCGTCCGCGCCTCGGCCGAACCGCCGTCGCCGCGGATGGCCGCCGCGACCCTCTCGCAGCTCTCGACGCGGCGGCTGGTGCACACCACGTGGGCCCCGGCGGCCGCCAGCACATGCGCGATCGCCTCGCCGATGCCGCGCGACGCACCGCTGACCAGCGCGGTCTTTCCGGACAGGTCGAACAGGTCGGTGGACACGCGCGGTTCTCTCCGAAAAAACAGCCGGCACAGGCATACGCCTTGGTATGCTCGGAGCCTAGCACAGGCCTCCGGAGCGCCTGGCGCATTCGGGGACACACCATGGCGCAGCGACGCGTCCTCATCACCGGCGCCGGCAGCGGGCTCGGCCAGGCACTCGCGCATCGCTACGCGCGGGCCGGCGACCGCGTCGCGTGCGTCGATCTCGACGCCGCCCGGGCCGGGCTGGCGCGCGCCGCGCTCGACGGCAGCGGCCATCTCGCGATCGCCGCCGACGTCGCCAGCGACGAACAGATGGAAGCACTGCACGAGCGCATCGCCGCCGAGTGGGGCGGCATTGACGTGCTGGTGAACAACGCCGGCATCGCCACTGGCGGCGCGATGGTCGAAACGACGATGCCCGAGTGGCGCAACGTGCTCGACGTCAACCTGCTCGGCGTCGTGCGCGGCTGCCGGCTGTTCCTGCCCGGCATGATCGCCAACGGCCGCGGCCACGTCGTGAACACCGCCAGCTTCGCCGGGCTCGCCGGCGCGCCCGGCATCATGAGCTACGGCGTGTCGAAGGCGGCCGTGGTGGCGCTGAGCGAACAGCTGCGCGTCGAACTGCACGACAAGGGCATCGGCGTCAGCGTGCTGTGCCCGGCGTTCTTCCGCACCAACCTGCTCGAGAGCTGGCAGGGCGCGCCGCGGCTGAAGGCGTTCGCGGCGCGGCAGATGGAGATTTCCGGGGACACGCTCGACGGCGTCGCCGATCGCGTGTTCGCGGCGGTGGAGCGCGGCGATTTCCTGGTGCTGCCGACGCGGCGCGAGCCGATGCGCTGGCGCCTGAAGCGCTGGCTGCCCGAGCTGTATTTCCGCAAGCTGCTGTCCCTGGTGAAGGCCCGCGAGGAGGCCCGCTGATGGTCTGGATGGTGTACGGCGCCAATGGCTATACCGGGCGGATGATCGTCGCCGAGGCCGTGAAGCGCGGCCTGCGGCCCGTGCTCGCCGGCCGGAACAGCGCGGAACTGCAGGCGATCGCCGCACCGCACGACCTGCCGGTGCGGGTGTTCGGCCTCGACGACCCCGGCGCGGTGCGCGCCGCGCTGGACGGCATGAAGCTGGTGCTGCATTGCGCCGGGCCGTTTTCCGCCACCGCCGCGCCGATGCTGGAGGGCTGCCTCGCGACCGGCGCGCACTACCTCGACATCACCGGCGAGATCGACGTGTTCGCGCACTGCCATGCGCAGGACGCGCGGGCGCGCGACGCCGGCATCGTCGTGCTGCCGGGTTCCGGTTTCGACGTCGTGCCGACCGACTGCATGGCGGCGATGCTCAGGCGCGACCTGCCGTCGGCGACGTCGCTCGTGCTCGCGTTCGAAGCCGGCGGCGGGCCGAGCCCGGGCACCGCCCGGACGAGTGTCGAAGGCCTCGGCAACGGCGGCCGCGCGCGCATCGGCGGCGTGCTCACGCGGGTGCCGCTCGCGTGGAAGACGCGGATGTTCGAGCGCCCGGACGGCGAGTCGCGGCACGCGATGACGATTCCGTGGGGCGACGTGTTCACCGCGTACGTCTCCACCGGCATACCCGACGTCGAGGTGTACATGGG
>CAMPHE010000118.1 GCA_946885815.1 uncultured Arenimonas sp. | reverse complement strand
CGGGGGCCCGGGGGCGCCCGGTGCCGCGCCCGTTCTTTTTCTGGTTGGGGCCGGGGCGGTCGGCCGCGAGCGGCCGGGATTCGTCGATCGGGCTCTGCGCGAGCACGGGGGCGGCCAGCAGCAGGCCGGCCAGGCAGATCAGGTATTTCATCGTCGTTCTCCTCGGAATTTCTTCGGTCAGCCGGTGACCGCGCGCTGCGTCAGCGTCACGCGGCGGGCGTAGGTGCGTCGCAGTTGCTCGAGCAGGAATACCGCGTCGGGGTCGTCGGCGAGCGCGCCGCGGATCTCCAGCGCGCTGCGATCGAGCGTCGCCAGTGCCGGCCGCAGCGCCGCGGGCATCGCCGCGCCCTCGAACTGGCGCAGCGCCGCTTCGTATTCGAGCGTCATCGCGTCGGCTTCGCGCACCAGCAGATCGTGTCGCGCGTCGTCGAGCGCCGCCGCGGTCACGGGCGCGGGGCCGTGGTCGACGGACACCGCCGGCCGCAGCGTGTACGCGACGCCGACCGCGACGCACAGGCAGGCGGCGATCGCCACGCCCGCGAACCACGGGCGTCGCGAGCGGCGCGGCGCCCGGGCGGCGCGTGGTGGCAGACGGGCGGCGATGCCCGGCCAGAGGTCGCGCGACGGTTCGATGTCGCGCGGCAGGCCGTGCAGTCGCCGGCGCAGATCAGTCTCGTCCATGGTCTTCTCCCAGTCGCGCGCGCAGCAGGCCACGGGCGCGGTGCAGCTGCGCTTTCGAAGTGCCGACCGCCATCTCCAGCGCGGCGGCGATCTCTTCGTGCTTCCAGCCTTCGATGTCGTGCAGCACCAGCACCGCCCGCGCGCGGGGCGGCAGCGTCGCGACGGCGCGCTCCAGGTCGATGCCGAGCGCGGTGCGGTGCCCGGCGCTGTCGGCCGTGGCGTGGTGGTCGAGCGCGTCGTCGCCGGTCTCCAGGGCTTCGCCGCCGCGACGCGCGCGCAGCTCCATCAGCGCCGTGTTGACCGCGAGCCGATGCAGCCAGGTGGAGAAGGCGCTCTCGAAACGGAAGCCGGGCAGCGCCTGCCACGCGCGGACGAAGGCGTCCTGCACCAGGTCCTCGGCGCGCGCCTCGTGGCCGCACAGCCGCCACAGCACCGCGTGGATGCGGCGGGCATGGCGCCGGTAGAGCGCTTCGAAAGCACGCACGTCGCCGGCGCCGGCCGCGCGCACGAGCGCGTGGTCTTCCTCGCGGGGCGAGGTGTCGTCGTCGGCGGCGGCGGCGAAGGGCACGGCGGGACTCAGCATAGCCAGTCCGATGCGCCGTGCCCCCGGAAGGTTTAAGCCGTCAGGCGAGCCCGGCGGCGATGCGGGCCCGTTCCGCCTTCAGGGCGTGCGGCGTGCGCTCGCCGAAGGTGTCGAGGAACTCGCCGATGCTCTCCATTTCCGCCTTCCAGCCCTCGCGATCGACTTCGAGCAGCTGCTGGAGCGTCGCGTCGTCGAGGCCGAGGCCTTCCACGTCGAGGTCGGTCGGCCGCGGAAGGTGACCGATCGGCGTCTCGATCGCGCCGGCGTCGCCGGCGACCCGGCGCAGCATCCATTCGAGCACGCGAAGGTTGTCGCCGAACCCGGGCCACATGAACTTCCCGTCGCCGTCCTTGCGGAACCAGTTCACGTGGAAGATCTTCGGCAGCTTCGCGCCGGGCTGGTCGAACGACAGCCAGTGCGCGAAGTAGTCGCCGAAGTTGTAGCCGGCGAACGGCTTCATCGCCATCGGGTCGCGGCGCACGACACCGACCGCGCCGGTGGCGGCGGCCGTCGTCTCCGACGCCATCGACGCGCCGACCAGCACACCGTGCGTCCAGTCGCGCGCCTCGAACACCAGCGGCACCAGCGATTCGCGGCGGCCGCCGAACACGATCGCGTCGAGCGGCACGCCCTGCGGATCCTCCGCCTTCGGGGTCCAGCTCGGGCAGTTCCTAGCGCTGACGGTGAAGCGCGAATTCGGGTGTGCGGCCGGGCCGTTCGCCCTGTCGTACGGGCGGCCCTGCCAGTCGATCGCCGGCGTCCCCTCGGCGAGACCTTCCCACCACGGCTGGTTGTCGGCGGTGACCGCGACATTGGTGAATATCGCGTCCTGGCCGAGCATCGCCAGCGCGTTCGGGTTGGTCTTCGCGCTCGTGCCGGGCGCGACGCCGAAGAAACCGGCTTCCGGGTTGATCGCGTAGAGACGGCCGTCCGCGCCCGGGCGCATCCAGCAGATGTCGTCGCCGACGGTCCACACCTTCCAGCCGGCGGCGCGATAACCCTCCGGCGGGATCAGCATCGCCAGGTTGGTCTTGCCGCACGCCGACGGGAACGCCGCGGCGACGTAGCGCGTCTCGCCCTGCGGGTTCTCGATGCCGACGATCAGCATGTGCTCGGCGAGCCAGCCTTCGCTGCGCGCCTGGTGCGAGGCGATGCGCAGCGCGTGGCACTTCTTGCCGAGCAGCGCGTTGCCGCCGTAGCCCGAGCCGTAGCTCTTGATCGCCAGTTCGTCCGGGAAATGCATGATGAAGCGGCGGTCGGGGTCGAGTTCGCCGGTGGAATGCAGGCCCTTGACGAACGTGCCTTCGCGTTCGATGCGCGCCAGCGCCGCCGCACCCATCCGCGTCATCACGCGCATGTTGGCGACGACGTACGGCGAATCGGTGATCTCGACGCCGCAGCGCGCCAGCGGCGAATCGATCGGGCCCATGCAGTACGGCACGACGTACATCGTGCGGCCCTGCATGCAGCCCGCGAACAGCGCGTCGATCTTCGCGTGCGCGTCGGCGGGCGCCATCCAGTGGTTGTTCGGGCCGGCGTCGTCGCGCTCGGGGGTGCAGACGAACGTCAGGTGCTCGACGCGGGCGACGTCGCTGGGGCTCGACCGGTGCAGCAGGCAGTTCGGATGCGTTTCCCCGTTCAGCCGGACCATGTCGCCGTCGGCGATCATCTTCGCCACCAGCATCTCGTTCTCGGCATCGGAGCCGTCACACCAGTGGATCGCGTCGGGGCGCGTCAGGCGGGCGACGTCGTCGACCCATTGCTTCAGGCTGTCGAGCTTCGTGGACATGTGATGGAAAGGCTCCGCAGGGGGCCGGTCAGGGCGGGAAACGGGGTCGGCGCGCGCGAACAGCGCCGGGGATTCGCCGGCATTCTACCGGCCACGACCCCGGCTGTCGCCAAACGCCGGCATCGGGCCGGCTTCGCGCCGGCAACGGACGACCGCATACGTATGCGCCCGGATCACTCCGGGATCAGCGTCGACATCACGTGGGCGACGTACGCCTCGAACTCGTCATGGTGCAGGCGCGGCTGGCCGAGCTGCAGGGAGAGCTGCAGGAACCCGACATACGCGGCATAGGTCAGTCGCGCCCGGTTCTGCGCATCGAGCCGGGGCAGGCCGGCCTGCCGGAAGCTCGCCGCCAGGTAGTCCAGCCGCTGCTTCGACACCCGCTGCAGCACCGGCTGCACGACCGGGTGGTCGAGCGCCTTGAGCAGCTCGGAATAGATGATGTGGGGCTTGAGTTCGTGCGCGACCAGCTCGAACAGCGCTTTCAGCCGCGCCCGCGGGTCGAAGATGACCTCGAGCTTGCCGAACACGGTTTCCTGCTCGATCGCCTCCCACCGCTCCAGGGCGGCGACCAGCAGCGCCTCGCGTGACGGGAAGTGCCAGTAGAAACTGCCCTTCGTCACGCCGAGCCGCCGCGCCAGCGGCTCCACGGCCACGGCCGCCAGGCCCTGCTCGGCGATCACGTCGAGGGCACCCAGCGCCCAGTCCTCGGCGCTGAGTCGTGAAGGTCGGTCGGATTTGCGCGCGGGCTCGGCCATACGGTGGCGATTCTAAGGGGTGGACGGGGCGAGCGGACGGCCCCGCAGGTCCGCTTCATCGCCGATGATGCACCATACGCTGCGGTATTGACAGGCCACCTCGGCGACACCAATACTCCGCCGTATGGAAACAGTTTCCGCCCGTGTCCCGACGCCCGTCGCCGGGGCCTTCACGATCACCACCGGGGACGGAATCGTCCTGGCGGCCGACCGCCATGACGGCGGCGGTCCCGGCGTGCTGCTCGGCCATGGCTTCGGCCAGACGCGCCACGCGTGGTCGGCGACGCAGCGACGGCTCGCCGCCGCCGGGCACGCCAGCCTCGCGTGGGATCTGCGCGGGCACGGCGGTTCCGGGCGCAATCCGGCCGCGTCGCCCTACTCCGGCGAGCAGTTCGTCGCCGACGCCGTGGCGGCGGCCGGCGCCCTCGGCCCGGCCCCGGTGCTGGTCGGCGCGTCGATGAGCGGGCTGATCGGGCTGGTCGCGCAGGCGCGGCATCGGCCCTGGTCGGCACTGGTACTGGCCGACATCACTCCCCGCTGGGAAGCATCGGGGGTCGAGCGCATCCTGGGTTTCATGAGCGCGCATCCCGACGGCTTCGAGTCGTACGAGCACGCGGCCGAACGCATCGCCGTGTACCTGCCGCATCGCCGCGCGCGCAAGTCGCCGTCCCGTCTCGAACACCTGCTGGTGCCGCGCGCCGACGGCCGCCTCGCGTGGCACTGGGACCCGCGGTTGCTGACCGAATTCATCCCCACGACCGCCGCGCTGCAGGCTCCGGTGGAAGCCGCCTGCCGCGCCCTCGACGTACCGCTGCTGCTGGTCAGCGGCGGCCGCAGCGACCTGGTCACCGCCGGCACGGTGGACCACTTCATGGAACTGGCGCCGCACGCGCGCCACGTGCAACTTCCCGACGCGACGCATATGGTCGCAGGCGACGACAACGACGCGTTCGCCGGCGCCGTGCTCGATTTCCTTTCCGACCTGTCCGCGGCCCCGACAGCCGCCCCCGGAGTTTCCCGATGACCGTGCTCGCCCCCTTCCTCGCGCTGCTGCTGGCGGTTCTCGTCGCGGCGTATTTCCGGCTCGGCCTCGCCGTGTTCACGGCGATCGCCGCGACGCTGCTGGTGGGCGCCGCGCTCGCCGGCGCCAACGGACCGGCGACGATCGTCGCCGCGGTGCTGCTCGGCGTGGTCGCGCTGCCGCTGCTGATCCCGGCGGTACGCCAGGCGCTGATCACCGCGCCGCTGCTGAAGTTCTACACGAAGCTCCTGCCGCCGCTGTCGGCGACCGAGAAGACCGCGCTGGAAGCCGGCACGGTCGGTTTCGAAGGCGAGCTGTTCTCCGGCATGCCGAAGTGGGATCGGCTGCTGTCGCAGCCGAAGCCGGAACTCACCGCGGAGGAACAGGCGTTCCTCGACGGCCCGGTCGAGCAGGCCTGCCGGATGACGGACGACTGGGACATCACGCACGTCCGCAACGACCTGCCGCCCGAGCTGTGGGAGTTCCTGAAGAAGAACCGCTTCTTCGGAATGATCATCCCGAAGCAGTACGGCGGCCTCGGTTTCAGCGCGCTGGCGCACCACAAGGTCATCCAGAAACTGGCGTCGATCTCGGCGACGGTCAGTTCCACCGTCGGCGTGCCCAATTCGCTCGGCCCGGCGGAACTGCTGCTGCACTACGGCACGCCCGAGCAGAAGGACCACTACCTGCCCCGCCTCGCCGACGGACGCGACGTGCCGTGCTTCGCGCTGACCGGCCCGACCGCCGGTTCCGACGCGACGTCGATCCCGGACTACGGCATCGTCTGCGAAGGCGACTGGAACGGCGCGCGCGTGCTCGGGGTGCGGCTCACGTTCGACAAGCGCTACATCACGCTGGCGCCGGTGGCGACGGTGATCGGCCTCGCGTTCCGGCTGCACGATCCCGATCACCTGCTCTCGGACGAGAGCGATCGCGGCATCACGCTCGCGCTCGTGCCGCGCGACACGCCGGGGCTGCAGGTCGGCCGACGCCACTTCCCGCTCAACTGCGCGTTCCAGAACGGCCCGGTGCGCGGCCACGACGTCTTCGTGCCGCTGAGCCAGCTGGTGGGCGGCGAGGATTACATCGGCGAAGGCTGGCGCATGCTCGTGGAATGCCTGTCGGTGGGACGTGCGATCACGCTGCCGTCGACCGCCAGCGGGGCATCGAAGCTGGCCGCGGTCGTCACCGGCGCGTACGCGCGCATCCGCAAGCAGTTCGGGTTGTCGATCGGGCGCTTCGAAGGCGTCGAGGAAGCGCTGGCACGGCTCGCCGGCCACGCGTATGCGACCAGTGCGCTGTCGCAGTC
>CAMPHE010000117.1 GCA_946885815.1 uncultured Arenimonas sp. | reverse complement strand
GGCGAAGGAATCGCTGATGGAGCCGATCGACATCACCGACCTGCAGGCGCGCGGGCCGGCGAACCGTGCCGAGGAACTGCGGCTGGAGCTGTACGACAAGGTCAACGCCCTGGGCATCGGCGCGCAGGGCCTCGGCGGCCTCACGACCGTGCTCGACGTCAAGGTGAAGGACTATCCCACGCACGCGGCGAACCTGCCGGTGGCGATGATCCCGAACTGTGCCGCGACGCGGCACGCCCATTTCACGCTCGACGGCAGCGGCCCGGTGCAGCTCGATCCGCCGTCGCTCGCCGACTGGCCGGCGGTCACTCACGACGCGTCGAAGGGCCGTCGCGTCGACCTCGACACGGTGACCCGCGACGAGGTCGCGAGCTGGCAGCCCGGCGAGGCGCTGCTGCTCAACGGCAGGCTGCTGACCGGTCGCGACGCCGCGCACAAGCGCATCGTCGAGATGCTCGATCGCGGCGAACCGCTGCCCGTCGACCTGCGCGACCGCTTCATCTACTACGTCGGCCCGGTCGATCCGGTGCGCGACGAGGTCGTGGGGCCGGCGGGCCCGACCACGGCGACGCGCATGGACAAGTTCACGCGGCAGGTGCTCGCCCAGACCGGCCTGATGGGCATGGTCGGCAAGGCCGAGCGCGGCCCGGCGGCGATCGACGCCATCCGCGAGCACCGGTCGGTCTACCTGATGGCGGTCGGCGGCGCGGCGTACCTGGTGTCGAAGGCGATCCGCGCCGCGCGCGTCGTCGGCTTCGCCGACCTGGGCATGGAGGCCATCTACGAATTCGAGGTGCGCGACATGCCCGTCACCGTGGCCGTCGACGCCGCCGGCGAGTCGGTGCACCGCACCGGGCCGCGGGAATGGCAGGCGCGCATCGGCCGCATCCCGCTGGTCGTGGAGTGAGCACGGCGGGCCAACCTGAACGGTCGGCCCGCCGGCCTGCGCCGACGCCGGAAACCGGTGGCGTTCGTCATCGGGATCGCGTATAAAGCCCCCGACTGTGATTGCGAAGGTCACTGTGAATCGTGGCCTGATGCGGTAGATCTACGATCCGCTACATCTTGTTACCTCGCTCTCCTTGCAACCCCAGTCGCGCGGCGGGAAGGTTCCCGTCAGCGATTTCATCCATTGTTCCAAGGAGTGTTTCAGATGTCGGATCGTCAGATCGGTACCGTCAAGTGGTTCAACGACGCCAAGGGCTTCGGCTTCATCAGCCGCGAGAACGGCGAGGACGTGTTCGTCCATTTCCGTTCCATCCAGGGCACCGGCTTCAAGTCGCTGCAGGAAGGCCAGAAGGTCACCTTCAAGCTCGTCAAGGGCCAGAAGGGCATGCAGGCCGACGAAGTGCAGCCGATGTAACGGCTTTCCGGCCTTCGGGTCGGACGAAAACCCCGGGCGCGAGCCCGGGGTTTTTTTGTGCGCGCGCGTCCGGCGATACTGCCGGTCCTCACGCAGGGAAGCCGCGCATGTACACGCTGTATTACGCCCCCGGTGCCGCCAGCCTGGTCGTGCACTGGCTGCTGATCGAAACCGGCGCCAGGCACGAACTCCGTCGCGTGGACCTGGAAGCCGGCGAGCACAAGCTCCCCGCGTACCTCGCGCTCAACCCGGCCGGCGTCGTGCCGACGCTGCTGGTGCATTCCGATCCCGTCACCGAAACCGCGGCGCTGGTGCTGCACCTCGCCGACGCGCATCCGTCGGTGGCGCTGGCGCCCGAGCCGGGCACGATCGAACGGGCGCGCTACTACCAGTGGATCGCGCATCTCGCGAACACGCTGCACCCGGCGTTCCGCGTCTGGTTCTATCCGCACGAGGCGGCGGGCGAGGCCAGCGTCGAGGCGGCGAAGGAACAGGCGCGGCGACGCATCGAGGCGGTGTGGGACCGGATCGAGGCGCATCTCGAGAAGCGCGGCCCCTATCTGCTCGGGGTGTCGCCGACCGCGGCCGACTTCCTGCTGACGATGTTCATGCGCTGGTCGCGCAACATGCCGCGGCCGGCCACCGGGTGGCCGCAGCTCGACGCGCTGGCGCAGCGCATGAAGGCGCGCCCGTCGTTCCGCACGCTGTACGAGCGCGAAGGGCTCACCGAATGGGCGTGAGCGGGTGACCCCGTCCGGGCCGGTGCTGCTGGCCGGAGCGACCGGTCTGGTGGGCGGCCGCGTGCTGGCACGGCTGCTCGCCGGCGGCGATGGTCCCCTGGTGGTGGCGCCGGGACGGCGTCGCCCGGTCGACACGCATCCGCGACTGACGACGATCGAAACGGGTTTCGAACCGGCGCGGGACGACGACCTGAAGGCGATGATCGGCGCCGTCGCGCCGGCCGTGTCGGCCTACCTGTGCTGCCTCGGCACCACGCTGCGCGCCGCCGGCAGTCGCGAGGCGTTCGTCGCGATCGATCGCGGCCTCGTGCTGCGGCTCGCGAAACTCGCGCGCGAACTCGGCGCCGACCACGCGGTGCTGGTGTCGTCGGTCGGGGCGAGCGCCCAGTCGGGGAATTTCTACCTGCGGGTCAAGGGCGAAGTCGAACGCGGCATCGCGGCGCTCGGATTCCGGCGCGTCGACGTGCTGCGGCCGGGCCTGCTGCTCGGCGACCGCACGCAATCGCGGCCGGCGGAGCGGCTCGCGCGCGCCGCCGCGCCGTGGCTGAACCCGCTGATCCGCGGGCGGCTGGCACGCTATCGCGCGATCGACGCCGACGACGTCGCCGCGGCGGCCGTCGCGCTGCTCGCGCAGGAAAGCGACGGCGTGTTCGTGCATGAGCACGCCTCGCTGCGCGGCCTCGCGGCGATCAGCCGCTGACGGATCTAGTCCAGCAGCGGCGCCAGCGCCGACCAGACGTGGTCGCGCAGCGCCGGCTGGGCGTCGGCATCGGGGTGCAGATTGTCGGGCAGGAACGCGTCGCGATCGGTCGCGATCGGCTCCAGCAGGAACGGCAGCAGCGCCGCGTCGTGCTCGGCCGCCACGTCCGTGAACCCGCGGGCGAAGCCTTCCGTGTAACGGCTGCCGTAGTTCGGCGGGATGCGCATGCCGAGCAGCAGCACCCGGGCGCCGCTCGCCTTCGCGGCCACGACCATCTTCTCGAGGTTGGCGCGCGTGCGGGCCAGGTCCAGGCCCCGCAGCCCGTCATTGGCGCCGAGTTCGATCACGACGACCTCCGGGTCGTGGCGTTCCAGTTCGCCCGCGATGCGGCTGGCGCCGCCGTCGGTCGTCTCGCCGCTGACACTGGCATTGACGATCCGCCAACCGGGCCGCTCGGTCCGCAGCTTCGCCGCGGTGAGCGCGACCCAGCCTTGTTCGGGCGCGATGCCGTAGGCGGCCGACAGCGAATCGCCGAGCACCAGCACGGTGCGCGCGGGCGCCGGCGTGGCCGGGGCGGCGAAAGCCGGCGACGCCAACGCCCACAGCAGCACGAGCAGGAGCGCAAGTGGCGACAGGCCCGGGCCCTGCTTCAGTTGAACCGGACGCCGGTTCGCCTCATATCGATGTTTCACTTCCACTCTCCGAATGCGAGCTGCCGATGGCCGACACCGCGCCGACCCATGCCCCCGATGCCCTGCGTGCCGAGTCGCTCGGCAAGCGCGTGCCGCTGCCGACGGGCGAGCTGACGATACTGGATGGGGTCGGGTTCGCGATCGCGAAAGGGGAGGCGGTCGCGATCGTGGGGGCTTCCGGTTCAGGCAAGTCGACGCTGCTGTCGCTGCTGGCGGGCCTCGACGTGCCGAGCGACGGCAGCGTGCACCTCGACGGCGCGCCGCTGTCGGCGCTCGACGAGGACGGGCGTGCGAAGGCCCGCGGCGAGAAGATCGGCTTCGTGTTCCAGAGCTTCCAGCTGCTGCCGTCGCTGACGGCGCTGGAGAACGTGATGCTGCCGCTGGAGCTGCGCGGCGACGCCGATGCCGAGGGACCGGCGCGCGCGATCCTGGCCCAGGTCGGTCTCGGCGAGCGGCTCGCCCACTACCCGCGGCAGCTGTCGGGCGGCGAGCAGCAGCGCGTCGCGCTCGCACGCGCGTTCGTCACGCGTCCCGCCGTGCTGTTCGCCGACGAACCCACCGGCAACCTCGACACGCAGACCGGGCAGGCGATCGTCGACCTGCTGTTCCGCCTGAATCGCGAGGCCGGCACGACGCTCGTGCTGGTGACGCACGACGAGCGGCTGGCCGCGCGCTGCGATCGCGTGTTGCGCCTCGACGCCGGCCGGCTGGTGTCGGCGTGAACTGGCTGCCGCTGGCGTGGCGCCAGCTGCGCCGCGACCTGGCCGCCGGCGACGTCCGTATCCTGCTGGCGTCGATCGTGCTGGCGGTGATGGCGGTGGCGTCGGTGTCGTTCGTGACCGATCGCGCCGAGCGCGCGCTCTCGCTCGAGTCCAACAAGCTGCTCGGCGGCGACCGCGTGCTGCGCGCCGATGCCCCGATCACCGGCGCGGTGCGCGACGCGGCGGATGCGCCGGGGCTGCGGCGCACCGACACGCTGGCGTTCCCGACGATGGTGCGCACCGGCGAGGCGCTGCGGCTGGGCGAGCTGCGTGCGATCGGCGAAGGGTACCCGCTGCGCGGGGCGTTCGAGCTGCTCGACCCGGCGTCCGGCGCGGACGTACCCTCGGCCGGCATCCAGGCCCGTGGGGAGGTGTGGCTCGGCCGCAGCGGCGCCGACACGCTGGGCGCGCGTGTCGGCGACACGATCGGCATCGGCGACGCCGAGTTCCGCCTCGCCGCGCTGGTCGTGCAGGAACCGGACGCCGCGCTCGACTACTTCAACACCGCGCCGCGCGTGTTCCTCAATCTCGCCGACGTGCCGGCGACCGGGCTCGTGCAGGAAGGCAGCCGCATCGCCTACCGGCTGGTCGTCGCCGGTGACCCGGCGGCCGTGGAAGCGTTCAATGACGTCGCCCGCGCACAGCTCGATCGCGGCCAGCGGCTCGAGACGGCGGCCGACGCGCGCCCCGAAATCCGCCGTGCGCTCGAGCGCGCCGGGCGCTTCCTCGGTCTCGCGGCGCTGGTCTCCGTGGTGCTGGCGGCCGTCGCGGTGGCGATGGCCGCGCGCCGGCACAGTGCGCGCCACCTGTCGGGCGCGGCCGTGATGCGCTGCCTCGGCGCGAGCCAGGCGTCGCTGGTGGGGATCCACGCCGGCGAACTGCTGCTGCTCGGCCTCGCCGGCAGCGCGATCGGTATCGCCGCGGCGTTCGGCCTGCAATGGGCGGTCGCCGGCTGGCTCGAGGAGGCATTGAAACTCTCGATCCCCGGGGCCGGCTGGGCGCCGGTGGCCGAGGGATTCGCGGTCGGGATGACCGTGCTGCTGGCGTTCGGCGTACCGCCGGTCCTGGCGTTGCGACGCGTTTCGGCGCTGCGCGTACTGCGCCGCGATCTCGATCCGGCCGAACCCGCCGCGTGGCTGGTCGCGCTGCTCGGGCTCGGCGGGCTCGGCGGACTGCTGTGGTGGAAGGCCGGGTCGGCGACGCTCGGTCTGTCGATGCTGGTCGGCATCGTGGCGACGCTGGCGGCGCTCGCCGGGCTCGCGTGGGGGCTGATCGCGCTCCTGCGGCGCGTGCGCGCGCGCCTGCGCGGGCCGTGGCGCTACGGCCTCGCCAACGTCAGCCGGCGTGCCGGCGCGAGCATCGCCCAGGTGTCGGCGCTCGGGCTCGGCCTGATGGCGCTGCTGCTGCTGTCGTTCGTCCGCACCGATCTGCTCGATCGCTGGCGCGACGCGATGCCGGCCGACGCGCCGAACCGGTTCATCGTCAACGTGCAGCCCGACCAGGTGCAGCCGGTGCGGGATTTCCTGCAGGCGCAGGGCGTCGGCGAGCCGGTGCTGTTCCCGATGGTGCGCGCCCGGCTGGCGTCGGTGAACGGCGCGGCCCGTACCGGCGACGACTACGCCGAACCGCGCGCGAAGCGCATGGCCGAGCGCGAGTTCAACCTGTCGCAGGCGGCCACGCTGCGCGACGACAACCGCGTCGTCGCCGGCGCGATCTGGGAAGGCGTCCCGGCCGCGACGGAGTTTTCGGTGGAACAGGAGTTCGCGACGACGATGGGCTGGAAGGTCGGCGACGCCCTGGCGTTCGACGTCGCCGGCGCGCCGCTGCAGGGCACGATCACGAGCCTTCGCGAGGTCGACTGGGAAAGCTTCCGCCCGAATTTCTTCGTG
>CAMPHE010000116.1 GCA_946885815.1 uncultured Arenimonas sp. | reverse complement strand
ACGCTGTACCGCACCGGCAAGGACAGCGGGATCATCGACCACCTCGTCGCGGCGGCGCGCAACGGCAAGGACGTGACGGTGGTCGTCGAGCTGCGCGCGCGTTTCGACGAGGAAGCCAACATCCGCCTCGCCGACCGGCTGCAGGAGGCCGGCGTGCAGGTGATGTACGGCGTCGTCGGCTACAAGACGCACGCGAAAATGATGCTGATCGTGCGCCGCGAGGGCAAGAAGCTGCAGCGCTACGTGCACCTGGGCACGGGCAACTACCATTCCGGCACCGCGCGTACGTACACCGACATCGGCCTGATGACGGCCGACCCGGACATCACCGCCGACGTGCACGATCTGTTCCAGCAGTTGTCGGGCCTCGCGCCGGCGATCCGGCTGCGCAAGCTGCTGCAGTCCCCGTTCACGCTGCACGAAGGGCTGCTGAAGCGCATCGCCCGCGAGGCGGCGAATGCCCGTCACGGTCGCGAGGCCGGGATCATCGCCCGGATGAACGCGCTCAACGAGCCCGTGGTGATCCGCGCGCTGTACGACGCGTCGCGCGCCGGCGTGCGCATCCGGCTGATCGTGCGCGGCGCCTGCAGCCTGCGTCCGGGCGTGCCCGGCCTTTCCGACAACATCACCGTGCGTTCGGTGATCGGCCGCTTCCTCGAACACAGCCGCGTGTACTGGTTCGCCAACGCCGGCGCGCCGGAGATCTTCTGCTCGAGCGCCGACTGGATGGAGCGCAACCTGCTGCGCCGGGTCGAGACCTGCTTTCCGATCGTCGACCCGCGGCTCGCCGAGCGCGTGTTCGACGAGACGCTGGCGGGCTACCTCGCCGACAACCAGGGCGCATGGGAACTGCGCCCCGACGGCAGCTACGCGCGGATCCTGCCGGCCGAGGGCGAGATGCCGTACTCGGCGCAGGCCGCGCTGCTGGCGCGGCTGGGCGGCTGACGATGGTGATCGACGACGAACCCCTCGTCGACGGCGACCTGCTGGCCGCCGTCGACCTCGGCTCCAACAGCTTCCACATGGTGGTGGCGCAGTACCTGCTCGGCCAGCTGCGCATCGTCGACCGCATCAAGGAAACCGTGCGGCTGGCCGAAGGCCTCGGCCCCGACGGCGGCTTCGACACCGCCGTGCTGCCCCGCGCGCTCGACTGCCTGTCGCGTTTCGGCGAGCGCCTGCGGCCGATTCCCCCGAAGCGCGTGCGCGCGATCGCCACCAACACCGCGCGTGCCATGCGCGAGCCGGCGCGCTTCCTGGTGCCGGCCGAGTCCGCGCTCGGGCACGGCATCGAAGTGGTCGCCGGCCGCGAGGAAGCGCGCCTGATCTATCTCGGCGTCGCCCACGGCAACCCGCCCGCCGAGGGCAAGCGCCGGCTGGTGATGGACATCGGCGGCGGCTCGACGGAATTCATCATCGGCGAAGGCTTCAGGTCGCTCGAACGCGAGAGCCTGCAGATGGGCTCCATCGCCACGACGCGCCGCTTCTTCGCCGACGGCCGGCTCTCGCGCAGGCGCTGGAACGAGGCGCGCACCGAGATCACCGCCGAGTTCCAGCAGTTCGCGCGGCTCTACCGCAGGCGCGGCTGGCACGACGCGATGGGGTCGTCGGGCACGATCAAGGCGATCTGCGACGTGTCGATCGCGCTGAAGCTGACGAAGGTGTCGATCACCGCCGACAGCCTCGCGGCGATCCGCGAGAAACTGCTCGCGGCCGACCGCATCGACGACGTGCGCCTGCCCGGCCTGTCGGCCGACCGCCGGCCGATCATCGCCGGCGGCCTGCTGGTGCTCGACGCGGCCTTCGCCGAACTCGGCATCGAGCGGATGTACGTCAGCGACCACGCGCTGCGCGAAGGCGTGCTCTACGACCTCGTCGGCCGCGCGCACGACATCGACCCGCGCGACGATTCGATCGCCGCGCTGCGCGGCCGCTACGGCGTCGACGCGAAGCAGGCCGGCCGCGTCGAGGCCACGGCGCTGGCGCTGTTCGACCAGGTCTACGGCCCGCTCGGGCTGGAAGCGGGCGACCGTCGGCTGCTGTCGTGGGCGGCGCAGGTGCACGAGCTCGGTCTGGCGATCGCGCACAGCCAGTACCAGAAGCACGGCGCCTACGTGATCGAGCATTCCGACATCGCCGGGTTCTCGCGCACCGAACAGCAGCAGCTCGCCGCGCTGGTGCGCAACCAGCGCCGCGACCTGCACCAGAAGAGCTTCGAGAAGCTGCCCGACCGCCTCGTGCCGAACACGCTGCGCTGCGTGCTGCTGCTGCGGATGAGCGTGCTGCTGCACCGCAGCCACGGCGGCTCGACACTGCCCGAGCTTCGGGTCGAACTCGCCGGCTCCGACACCGCCGTTCTGCACCTGCCGAAGGCCTGGCTCGACGCGCATCCGCTGACGCGCGCCGACCTCGAGACCGAGCGCGAGTACTACGCCGCCACCGGCCGTACGCTGGTGCTCAAGACCCACTGACGGCGGCGGCCGGCGTCGGCGTACGTAGGATCGAGGAGAGTTCGCACGGCCATGGATGCGATCGTGGGACACGACCGACACGACGGACACCAATGGTCACGACAAGACCGGATCTGGTCGAGCCCGAGCTCTCGAAGATCGTCTTCGATGCGTTCTACGCTGTTTATCGCGAGCTGGGATACGGCTACCTGGAACGGGTTTATGAGAATGCGCTGATGATCGCGTTGCGCGGTTCCGGCGTGGACCCCGTGCAGCAGGCATCGCTCGTCGTCCGGTATCGCGGCCACGTCGTCGGCGAATATCGAGCCGACATCATCATTCCCGGCCGCCTGCTGATCGAAGTGAAGTCCGCGACGGTCCTGACCTCGGCGCATGAAGGGCAATTGCTCAACTACCTGCGCGCCACCGGACTTCCGCTCGGCATGATCCTGAATTTCGGCCCTCGACCGACCGCGAAGCGCCGCGTCAACTGAGGACGTCGTGTCCGTCGTGCTCGGTCGTGCCCAGGCTTGTCTTTGTCTTTGCCTTTCTCATTCACCCGCCCGTGCGCCGATCCATGCGTCGACGCGGCGTTCCAGCAGTTGCAGCGGCAGGTCGCCGCCGCCCAGCACCAGGTCGTGGAATGCGCGCAGGTCGAACTTCGGCCCGAGCGCCGCCTTCGCCTTCTCGCGCAGTTCGAGGATGCGGTTCATGCCCACCTTGTAGGCCAGCGCCTGGCCGGGCATCACGAGGTAGCGCTCGATCTCGGCGACGACGTCGGTCTCGGGCATGCCGGTCTTTTCCCGCATGTAGGCGATCGCCTGCTCGCGGGTCCAGCGCTTGTCGTGCATGCCCGTGTCGACCACGAGGCGCACCGCGCGGAACATCTCGGCCTGCAGGCGGCCCAGGTTGTCGAGCGGCTCGTCCTGGAAGCCGATCTCCCATGCCAGCCGCTCGGCGTACAGGCCCCAGCCTTCCGAGAACGCGGTGAACGGGAGGATCTTCCGGAACGTCGGCACGCCCGTCAGTTCCTGCTGGATCGTCGTCTGGAAATGGTGGCCCGGGATCGCCTCGTGGTACGCGAGCGTGCGCATGCCGAAGCGCGCGACCTCGTCGACGCTGCGCAGGTTCATGTAGAAGATGCCGGGCCGCGAGCCGTCCATCGCCGGTGACATGTAGTACGCGCCGGGCGCGGTCTTCTCGCGGAATTCGGGGACGCGCTCGACGCGCACGCCCTGCTTCGGCCGCAGGCGGAAGTACGGGTCGAGTCCGGCGTCGATCTCGTCGATGATCGCGGTGAAGTCGGCGAGGATCCGTTCGCGGCCGGCGTCGGTGTCGGGGTACAGCTGGTCCGGCCGCCTCGCGATCTGCTGCACGCGCTCGCCGACCGTGCCTTCGACGAGGCCCTCGCCGGCGAGGATCGCGTCCATCTCCCCCTCGATGCGCGCGACCTCGTCGAGCCCGAGCTGGTGGATCTGCGCCGGCGTCATGTCGGTCGACGTGTGCATGCGCGCGGACCACGCGTAGTACGCGGCGCCGTCCGGCATCGCCCAGACGCCGTGGTTGCCGGTGGTCTTCGGCAGCAGCGCCTCGTAGGCGGCGATCCATCTCGCGTAGGCCGGGTACACCGCATCGGCGATCGCCGTCTCGGCCTCGGCCAGCAGCGCGTCGCGATCGGCTTCGGCGAGGCCGTCGAGCTTGCCCAGCTTCCCGGCGAAACTCGTGTGCAGCAGGTTCTCGCGCGGCGCCGGCGCGACGAACGCGCGCATCTCGGCCAGTACCTTCTCGACGACGAAAGTCGGCGGCACGATGCCGGCCCGTTCCCGCTCGGCGAGCCCTTCCAGCACCTGGCCAGCCATCGCCGGTGCCTTGCGCAGGCGCGCGATGTAGTCGCGGGCGTCGCCCTCGCCGTCGATCGAATGCTGGGTGACCAGCATGTCCGGGTAGCCGTTCTGCACCCCGAACAACGGATTCAGCGGGTGCACATGCAGCGCGAAGCGCTCGCCGTCGGCCTGGATCTGCAGGAAATACTCGAGCACGTCCCGCGACAGCTTCGTCGAGTCGCCCATCGCGTCCACGTCGTATTCGCGCAGCGTCGCCAGGTCGGCGCGCAGTTTCGCCTGCATCTCGCGCTCGCGTGCCGGCGAACGGTCGGTCAGGTCGTCGCCGTACCAGTTCGCCCACGACGGCAGCATCCGCAGCGACGTCAGCAGCTCCGGATCGTCGAACGCGTACTCCGCGAACACGCGTTCGAAGAACCATTCGATCTTCAGCGGCCGGAAGTACATCGTGTGCACGGCGAGGCCGACGACGAGCAGCAGGACGATGCCCGACAGCCACTTCAGCAGGCGGAACAGGGACTTCATGCGAGGCACTCCGGCGCGGGTTCGGGACGACCGCGCCAGCGTAACTTTTTCGCGTGGCCGCGCGCAGTCCCGGCTAGACTCGCGGCCATGAACTACCGCCACGGTTTCCACGCCGGCAACCACGCCGACGTCCTCAAGCACCTGGTGCTGGTCGCCCTGCTCGATGCGCTCAAGCGCAAGGACGCGCCGTTTTTCGTGCTCGACACGCATGCCGGCCGCGGCCGCTACGACCTCGGCGGGGAACAGGCGCAGCGCACCGGCGAAGCGCTGGGCGGCTTCGCCCGGCTGGTTCCGGCGGCCGGGGATCCGCCCGCGCTCGCGGCCTACCACGAGGCGGTCGCGGCCGCGCGGGCCGACGCGCCCGGCACCTACCCGGGATCGCCGCTGCTCGTCAGCGGCGCGCTGCGCGCCGATGATCGGCTGGCGGCCTGCGAGCTGCAGCCGGAGGAAGCCGAGACGCTGAAGCGCCTGCTCGCGCGCGACCCGCGCTGCCACGTGCACGCGCGCGATGGCTACGCGGCGATGAAGGCCCTGCTGCCGCCGCGCGACGGCGAGCGCCGTCTCGGTCGCGCGCTGGTCCTCGTCGACCCGCCGTACGAGGCGCAGGAGGACGAATTCGGCTACGTGCTCACCGCGCTGCGCGACGCCCTCGTCCGGTTCCCGCAAGGGACGTTCGCCATCTGGTATCCGATCAAGCGCCGGCCGACACTGCAGCCGTTCTTCCGCAAGGTCGCGGCGCTGCCGGCGAAATCGGCGATCACGTTCGAGCTGATGGTGCGCCCCGACGATTCGCCGCTGCGGATGAACGGCAGCGGCATGCTGCTCGTCAATCCGCCGTGGCGCATCGAACAGGCGATCGAGCCGGCGCTGAAGCCGCTCGCGCGGCAGATGGGCGAGGCGGGCGCGTCGTGGCGCACGACGTGGATCAGGCCACCCGCGGACCGGTAGGAGCGGCTTCAGCCGCGACAGGGCTCCCGGCACGGCGGGTCGCGGCGGAAGCCGCTCCTGCGGTACCGGTCATTCGTAGCGCAGCGCCTCGATCGGATCCAGCCCCGCCGCCTTCGACGCCGGCATGATGCCGAACACGACGCCGACGAGGGCCGAGAAGCCGGCGGCCGCGACGATCACCCACATCGGCACCGACGCCGGCGGGAAGTTCGGGATCAGCGCGGCGACGCCGAGGCCCGCGAGCCAGCCCAGCACGATGCCGATGAGGCCGCCGAGCAGCGCGAGCAGGCCCGCCTCGGCGAGGAACTGCACGAGGATGTCGCGCCGGGTCGCACCGAGCGCCTTCAGGATGCCGATCTCGCGCGTCCGCTCGGTCACCGACACCAGCATGATGTTCATGATGCCGATGCCGCCGACCAGCA
>CAMPHE010000115.1 GCA_946885815.1 uncultured Arenimonas sp. | reverse complement strand
CCGCTACAGATCGTTCTCCATCCCCTGCAATGCCGGCGCGATGATCGCCATCAGCGCCGGCTGTTCCGCCAGCCGCGCCTGCGCCGCCGCGATCTGCGGCATCACTTCCGCCATCACTTCCTGCATCTGCGCGTTCATCCGCTTTTCGGTCTCCGGATCGGGCATCGGCAGTTCGCGGGCGCGCCGGGCGCAGTCGCGCATCTTCTCGCGCACCGCATCGATCCGCGGCACGGCGGCGTGCGCGCTGGCCTCGTCGGTGACGCTGGTCAGGATGGCGGCCATCTCCCGCATGTTGGCGGACATGTCGGCGAACAGGCGTTCGCCGGCCTCGGCGTCGGACTGGCCGCAGCCCCCCACCAGCGCCAGGCCCAGCGCGAGCACGATCATCATCAGCGTCTTCATCACGGTCTCCCTCGTTCAGTCCTCGTTGGCCGCCGCTTCGCGCCCCTGCTGGCGGATGATGGCCTCCTGCCGGGCATCCTCGATCGACATCAGCACCGCGCCGACGTCGGCTTCGGCGGTGCTGAAGGTGAAACGGCCGGAGAGCACGGTTTCCGGCCGCAGCTCGCCCCGCTCGAACAGCGCCCACATCTCCTCGCCGTAGTGCAGCTGTTCCAGTTCGGGGGCGAAGAACGCCAGCGCCGAGCGGATCTTGTTCACGTCGCGCAGCAGCATCGCCCGGGCGGCCCCGTTGCCGGCCGCGTCCACCGCCTGCGGCAGGTCGATGATCACCGGGCCACGCGCGTCCACCAGCACGTTGTATTCGGACAGGTCGCCGTGGACCATGCCCGCGCACAGCATCCGCACGACGTCGCGCACGATGGCGGCGAAATAGTGCCGGGCCGTGTCGGCCTCCAGCTCCACTTCGCCGAGGCGGGGCGCGCTGTCGCCGGCGGCGTCGGTCACCAGCTCCATCACCAGCACGCCGTTGAAATAGCCGTAAGGCGCGGGCACGCGCACGCCGGCCGCGGCGAGCTTGTAGAGCGCGTCGACCTCGGTGTTCTTCCACGCCTCCTCGAGCTCGCGCTTTCCGAACTTCGAGCCCTTGCCCATCGCCCGCTGCTGCCGGCTGCCACGCACCTTGCGGCCTTCCTGGTACTGCGCACGGGCCTGGAAGCTGCGCTGGGCGAGATCCTTGTAGACCTTCGCGCAGCGGAGGTCGTCGCCGCAGCGCACGACGTACACGGACGCTTCCTTGCCGCTCTTGAGCTGGCGCACGACGGCATCGACGACGCCGTCGTCGATCAGGGCCTGCAGGCCCGCGGGGGTTTTCATCGGTGCCGTCGCTCGGGGGAGGCGGCCATCATAGCCGCGCCGGCCGCGCCACCTAGTGCGTGGCGCCGCCCGGGATCGCCACATCGTCGGCGTGCCGGATCGCGACCGCGACCATGCGCCGCAGGGCGGCGGTCACGTCCGCCACCGGCAGCGCCGGCGCACCCGGGTGCCGCCGCGCCTGCTCGGGCGAGTACGGGATGTGCACGAAGCCGCCGCGCACGCCGGGTCGGCGGCGCAGCGCATGCATCAGCGCATAGAAGACGTGGTTGCAGACGTACGTGCCGGCGGTCTGCGACACCTCGGCGGGGACGCCCGCGTGCTGCAGGTCGCGGCACAGGCGCTTGACGGGCAACGTCGAGAAATACGCCGCCGGCCCACGCGCGACGACCGGCCTGTCGACCGGTCGCGCGCCGGTGTTGTCGGCGATGCGCGCGTCGTCGACGTTGATCGCGACGCGCTCGATCGAGATGCGCTCGCGGCCGCCGGCCTGGCCGACGCAGACGACGAGCGCCGGGCGCGTCGCCCGGATCGCCGCGCGCAGCGCGTCCCCGGCCGCGCCGAACGCCACCGGCAGGCAGCGCGTCTCGATCCGGTGGCCGCCGATGCGCGCGTCCTGCAGCACCCGAACCGCCTCCCACGACGGGTTCGTCGCCTCGCCGCCGAACGGCTCGAAGCCGGTCAGCAGCACGACGGGCAGTGACGGTGCGGACGCCGCGCGCTTCACCGGAACGCCAGCCACGCCATCAGCGCGAGGTTCACCGCGATCAGCGGCAGCGCGGTCATCACCTGCGCGCGGATGACGCCGTTGGGATCGTCCAGTTCCAGCAGCGCCGCCGGCACGATGTTGAAGTTCGCGGCCATCGGCGTCATCAGCGTGCCGCAGTAACCGGTGACCATGCCGATCGCGCCGACCACCGCCGCGTCGGCGCCGTGCACGCCGACCAGCAGCGGCAGGCCGATGCCGCCGGTGATGATCGGGAACGCCGCGAACGCGTTGCCCATGATCATCGTGAACAGCACCATCCCGAGGCCGTACGCGACGACGCAGGCCAGTCGGCTGTCGACCGGAATCGCCATGCCCAGCAGCGTCGCCACCAGCTCGCCGACACCGGTGGCCGCGAACACGGCGCCGAGCCCGGCCAGCAGCTGCGGCAGCAGCGCCGCCCAGCCGAGCGTGTCGAGCAGCCGACGGCCTTCGACCGCGGGCGCCGCGGCCGGCGCGCGCGTCACGAGCATCGCCGCGGCGAGCGCGAGCACGCAGGCGATCGTCAGGCCCACCAGCGTCGGCGACGTGCCGCCGACGAGCCAGGCGATGCGGCCCGGCGCGTAGTTCGACAGCACGACGATGACCACCGTCACGCCAGGAATCACCAGCGCCGGCAGGAACAGCCGGTTGCCGAGCCGCTGCGCCGACGCGGCGCGTTCGGCGTCCGGCCGGTCGGGCAGATGGCCACGCGTCATCCGCGGCGCCAGCAGCGCCAGCGCCAGCACGCCGAGGCCGGCGGCCTGCGCCGGCAGGTCATCGCCGGCTTTCGACGCGGCGAGCACCGCATCCCCGGCCGCGAATTCCGCCGCGAGCACGCCCCAGAAAGCGGTCGCGACCCAGCGCGCGTGGCGGGCATTGATCGCCGCCGTGATCGCGAAGAATGCCGCCACCAGCCAGTACGCGTGCTCAACGTGGAGCATGGCCGCTCCACGGATCGTCCGGTGCCGGCGGCACGGCCGCGACGGTGGCGCGCAGGCGACGCTGGAACAGCCACAGCCGCGTCGCGTGGATCACGAAGGCCGCGATCGCGGTCGGCAGGGCCCACAGCGCGATCTGCAGCGGCTCGAACACATGCCCCTGCTGCGCGAGGAAGCCCTGGATCAGCAGCACGCCGCCGAACGCGAGGAATACGTCCTCGCCGAAGAACAGGCCGACGTTGTCGGTCGCGGCCGCCATCGCCAGCACGCGCTGACGCTGCTCCGGCGGCACCGTGCCGACCGACCTTTCCGTCGCGGCCTCGGTCATCGGCGCCAGCAGCGGCCGCACGGTCTGCGCGTGGCCGGCGATGTTGGTGAGGCCGAGCATGCTCAGCAGCTGCCGCACGCCGAGGTACGAGACCAGCAGCCGCGCCAGCGTGAGCCCGCGGAAGCCGCCGATCCAGCGTCGCGCCTGTTCGCGCAGGCCGGCCCATTCGAGCACGCCGATCACCGGCAGCGTCAGGAAGATCAGCCCGAGCGCGCGCTGCGTGACGAAACTTTCGCCGAGCAGGGCCAGCAGTTCCGGCACGCTGCGCCCCGCCGCCAGTCCGCTGGCGAGCGCCGCGGCCACGACCACCGCCACCGGATTCCAGCGCTTCGCGAAACCGGCGACGACGATCGCGACGCCGAGCAGCGGCCACCAGTTCACGCGGCGTCACCCGGCGCGCGGATGCGCACGCCCTCGGCGTCCAGCACCGCGCGCAGCGCCCGCGCGAAGGCCGCGGCGTCGGGGCGGTCGCCGTGCAGGCACAGCGTGTCGGCGCGCAGCGGCACGCGCTCGCCGGTGCGCGCGACGACGACACCTTCGCGCAGCAGCGTCCGCACCTGCGCCAGCGCCTCGTCGAGGTCGTGGATCACCGCATCCGGGTGCGTGCGCGGCACGAGCGTGCCGTCGGCTTCGTAGCGGCGTTCGCCGAACGCCTCGTGCACCACGCGCAGGCCGGCCGCCTGGCCGGCCGCCGGCAGCGACGAACCCGACAGGCCCACCAGCCGCAGCGACGGATCGAACGACGCGATCGCCGCCGCCACCGCGTCGGCGATGGCGCGATCGCGCGCGGCGATGTTGTACAGCGCGCCATGCGGCTTCACGTGCCGCAACGCGGCGCCCTGCGCGGCGGCGACGGTGGCGAGCAGGTCGAGCTGCCAGCGCACCAGCGCATGCACGGCTTCCGGCGTCACCGGCAGTTCGCGCCGGCCGAAGCCCTCGCGGTCGTCGAGCGACGGATGCGCACCGATCGCGACCCCGTGCCGCAGGCACAGCGCGACGGTGTCGCGCATCGTCGCCGCGTCGCCGGCGTGTACGCCGCAGGCGATGTTCGCGGACGAGAGCAGCGGCACGATCGCCGCGTCGTCGCCGCAGCCTTCGCCGAGGTCGCCGTTGAAATCGAGGTCAGGCATCGCGCGCGCGCCGCTCGAGGGCCAGCGTCATTCTGGCCAGCCGCGCGCGCTGCCCGCAAGCGATCCGCGTCGCGGTTCCGGCATCGACCGGTTCGAACCGCACACGCTCGCCGGCGCGACGCTGCACGAGGCGTGGCAGATCGGCGGCGATGACGTGCGCGATCACCGGATAGCCGCCGATCGTCTGCGCTTCGCCGAGCAGCACGATCGGTCGTCCGTCGGGCGGCAACTGCACGGTGCCGGGCGCGACGGGCGCGGAAACGCGCTCGCCGTGCGTCGCGGGCACCAGGGGCGCACCGTCGAGTCGCAGGCCCTGGCGGTCGGCGCGCGCGTCGACGCGCCATTCCGTCGTGCAGAGGGCCTCGTCCGGTACGGTCGCATCCCGGCCCGGAAGCACGCGGATCGTTCGCGCGTCGTCGAAGTCGAGGTCCGGTGTCGGGTCGACCCACCACCGCGCGATCCGCGGCGCGTCCGGCGTCGCGGCGTCGTCGCCACGCCGTCCGGCCGCCAGCGATGCCGCGTCGGAAAACGGCAACGCGTCGCCCGCACGCAGCGCGCGCCCGTGCCACCCGCCGAAGCCGCCGCGCAGATCGGTCGACGTGCTGCCGAGCACGCGCGGCACACCGATGCCGCCGGCGATCGCGAGATAGGCCCGCGTGCCGCGACGGCACGCGCCGAACACGAGCTCACTGCCGGCGGCCACGTCGACCGGGCGCCAGCCCGGCACGACGTGCGGGCCGATGCGCGCCTCGATGTCGGCGCCGGTGATCGCGATGCGCGTCGCGGCGCCGAAGCGCAGCCGCGGGCCGACGAGCGCGATTTCGAGCAGCGCCGCGTCGTCGTCGGCGCCGGCCAGCCGGTTCGCGACGCGCGCCGAATACGCGTCCAGCGCCCCGGCGATGCCGACGCCGAGATGGCGGTGGCCGGATCGGCCACGATCCTGCACGGTGGTCTGCAGGCCGGGCGCGATCACGTCGATCACGGGTCCGGCCGGCGCCGCCGCGACGCGTGTCGGCGGCCGGTCGTCCGGCCACGCCGCGACGGATTCGAAGCGGACGCGGTCGCCGGGCTGCAGCAGCGACGGCGGGTCGCGCGCGGGATCGAACAGGGCGAGCGGCGTGCGCCCGATCAGGCGCCAGCCGCCGGGTCCGGCGTCGGGATAGATCCCGGTCTGGGCACCGCCGATACCGACGCTGCCGGCCGGCACGAGGGTGCGCGGCGTCGCGAGCCGCGGCGCCGCCAGCGCCGGGTCGAGGCCGAGCAGGTACGGGAAACCGGGGGAGAAGCCGAGCATCGCCACGGTGTAGTCGCCGCCGGCATGCGCGGCGATCACGGCCTCGGGCGACTGTCCGCAGCGCGCGGCGAGGTCGTCCAGATCGGGTCCGTCGTCGCCGCCGTAACGGACCGGTATGGCGACGACAGGACGCCCCGGGGACGCCGGCTGCGCGGTCTCTCCTCCGGTTCCGATCCGCGCCGCGACGAACGCGCCGACGTCCGTGGGCGAGACGGCGGCCCCGTCGAAATACACCGCGAGACTCGCGTACGCGGGCACGACGTCGAGCAGCCATGCCGGCGCGCCCTGCCGCAGACGCGCGGCGGCCGCATGGACGCTCCGGTTGAGGTCCGCGTCGATCGCATCGCCCCAGCGCACCGCCAGCGCGGCGTCGCCCAGCGCTTCGATGACCGGTGGGGCGGGGAACCTCATCGCCGGCAGTTATACCGGATCGTCACACGGCACCGACGCCGTTTCGGTTGAAGGCGACGGCGCTGGGGCGGTATCTGCTCTACGGGT
>CAMPHE010000114.1 GCA_946885815.1 uncultured Arenimonas sp. | reverse complement strand
CGTCCACGGCAGCGCCGGTGCGCGCTCGCGGTGGCGCGCGGTGCCGTACAGCGTCGCGTCCGGCAGCAGGCGGTGCGTGGCGTCCACATGCAGCGTGTGGAACGGGTGCACGTGCACCACCGCTTCCACCCGCGCCCCGCCATCGGTCAGTGCCAGCAGCGCGTCGCGTTCGGCGTCGTCGAGCGCGCACCCGTCGATCACCACGAAGCCGCCACCGGGCCGCCGCGCCACCGACATCTGCGTGCCGATGTCGATGAACCCGGCGATGCGGTGCACGCCGCGCAGGTTCCAGAACGTGTCGGCGAGCTGCTCCATCGCCGCAGCTTAGCGCCACGACCCGCTTTCGGGCGCCTCTGGCCTGAACGCGGCCGCGGTCGCGTAGACGCTTTCCGGGCCCTGAGGAATCTCACCGAATGAACCGATTCATCTTCGTGACGCTGTCAGCCGTCTGTCTCGCCGTTCCCGCCACCGCCCACGCGGCCGAAAGCTTCGAAGGCTGCCGCCATGAAGTGACCTCGCTGCCCGCGGTGCTGTCGTCGCAGGGCGTGTGGTGCCTGAAGGGCGACCTCGCCACGTCGATCACGACGGGCCCCGCGATCACCATCGCCGCCAACAACGTCACGCTCGACTGCAACGGCTTCAAACTGGGCGGGCTCGCGGCAGGTGCTTCGACGCAGGCCTACGGCGTCGAGATCGCCGGGCGCGGCGGCGCCGCCGTGCGCCGCTGCAATATCCGCGGTTTCATTTTCGGCGTCTTCGCCAATGGCGGCCGGGGCGCGATCGTCGAGGACAATCTCTTCGAGGGCAACACGGTCGCGGGCGTCACCACGGTGAACAGCCCCGGCGTCGTAATCCGTCGCAATCTGATCACCGATACCGGCGGCTCGACCTCGGATACCGGCGCCGCCGGCATCGTGACCTGGGGCGAAGCGCACGTGATCGACAACATCATCAGCGGCGTCGCCGGCAACGGCATTGGCGCCAACATCGTTTACGGGATCCAGGCGAACGAAGCCGAAGGCACCTTCACCGGCAACCGCATTGCCGGGCTGCTTCCCGACGGCGCCGTGCCCACCGTGGGAATCAGCGTCGACGACGCGAACGGCGCGATCATCGCGGGCAACCTGATCAACGGCGAGGGCATCGCGGAGAGCCGGGGAATCGACTGCGACAGCACCCTCGCGGTCGCGAGGGACAACACCTTCATGCGCGTCGATGAAGGCGTGACCGGCTGCGCCTCGGTCGGAAATCACGTCGGGACCGACTGAACGGAATCCGTTATCGCCCTTGGCCAATATCGGCACGATGTTGCCGGCTGAATCGTCGGCGGCTGCCGGGTCATCCTACGCCGGCCGTTCCCGACGAAGGAAATCCCATGAGCGCGACTCGCCACGCCCTCCCCGCCCTCGCTGCCGCCGCCCTCGTCGTGCTCGCCGCGGAGCCCGTGCGGGCGGCCGAAAGCTTCGAAGGCTGCACCGGCGAAATCACCACCCTGCCGACGGTGATCAAGACGCAGGGTATCTGGTGCCTGAAGGCCGACCGCAGCACGCCGATCGGCTCCGGCGCGGCGATCACCATCGCTGCCAACAACGTTACGGTGGACTGCAACCACTTCCAGCTGGGCGGGCTCGCCGCGGGGCCGTCGACGCAGACCACCGGCATCCGCGCCGAGCATCGGGTGAACCCGACCGTTCGCCGGTGCAATGTGCGCGGATTCCGGATCGGCTTCGAGGGCATCGACCTCGCCAATGCGCTGATCGAGGACACCATCTTCGAGTCGAACACGGCCGCGGGGATCCACGTCACCGGCGGCAACAGCATCATTCGCCGCAACGTGGTCAGCGACATCGGCGGCGCGGTGGCGGAACCGACCAACGCGGTCTACGGCATCTTCGCAGGCGGCTCTTTCCAGGTCGCCGACAACATCCTCGGCGGCATCGCCAGCGACGCCTCGGGCCAGTGGAACGTCTACGGCATATTCACGATCTACGGCACGGGGGTCGTGGCGCGCAACCAGGTGCAAGACATGGTGCCGATGGAGGCCAGCACGTTCGCCGGGATCTATCATTCGTCGTCCACGCGCGTCGTGTCGCGGGACAACGTGGTCCTGATGTCCGGCGGCATGGGCATCCGCTGCCCGAACAGCTTGTCGGTGGCGAGCGGCAACACGGTCCTCGGGGCCGATACGGGCATCGCGGGCTGCGCCTCAACGGGAGATTACGTCGACTGACGCAGCGCGCTCACCAGATCCCCGCCGCCAGGCCCATATCGCCCACGTCCTCCCAAGGTGGGGGGTGCTTCCCGCGCCGCCTCAGCGCTGCAAGAAGTCGGCAAGGGCCGCGTTGAACGCCTCGGCGTGGCTGGTGTTGCAGCCGTGCGGCGCGCCTTCGAGCACGACCAGCCGGCTGCCGGCCACCGCCGCGTGCGTGCGCGCGCCGGAGCCTTCGAGCGGCACGATCGCGTCGGCGTCGCCGTGCAGCACCAGCGTCGGAATGTCGATCTTCGCGAGGTCGGGGCGGAAATCGGTGGTCGCGAACGAGGTCATGCACGCGGCCGCGGCGTCGGGGTCGGCCTCTTCGCACAGGTCCATCGCGCGCCGGCGCTCCGTTTCGCTCACCACCAGCCGGCCGTTCGCGGAGAAGAACTTCAGTGTGAACGCGTCGTAGTACGCGTGGCGACCGGCGGCGTATTCGTCGGCCTTCTGCTTCGCCTTTTCCGGCGTCAGCGGGCCATCCGGATTGTCGGGGCCCTGCATCAGGTACGGCGGCACCGCGGCGGCGAACACGACGCTGCGCAGGCGCGATTCGCCATGGCGCCCGACGTAACGCGCCACCTCGCCGCCGCCCATCGAGAACCCGACGAGCGTGACATCTTCGAGGTCGGCGTCGGCGAGCACCCGTTCCAGATCGTCGGCGAGCGTGTCGTAGTCGTAGCCGCTGTCGGGCTTGTCGGAATGGCCGAAACCGCGGCGGTCGTAGGCGACGGTGCGGTAGCCGGCGCCATTGAGCGCTTCGATCTGCGGGGCCCACGCCGCAGACGACAGAGGCCAGCCATGGATCAGCACGACGGGGCGGCCGGTGCCGCCGGAATCGACGACGTGGAGGTGGGGGCGAGCGGATGCGGGCATGGTCGGGATCCTCGGTGGCGACGGTGTCGTATGCGGCCACTGTGCGGACAATCGGGGGTGCGCCCCGTGAAGTGGCGTGCAAGCCGCCGTCTGCCATGATCCGCCCATGGGGACGCCGAAACTTCCACTTCGACCGGGTGACCGAGACGCATGATTCCGGGTTATCGCATTGTCCGGGAACTCGGCCGGGGTGGCATGGCCACGGTGTATCTGGCCGTGCAGGAATCGCTGGGGCGCGAGGTGGCGCTGAAAATCCTGGATGCCTCGTTCGTCGCCGATGCCGGCTTCGCCGATCGCTTCCTGCGCGAGGCGCGCATCGCCGGCGGCCTGAAGCACCGCAACCTGCTGCCCGTCTACGACGCCGGCCGAGCCGGCGATGCGCTGTTCCTGGCGATGGAGTTCGTGCCGGGCGACCATGCCGGCCGTCTTCGCGGCGGCGACCCGGACGACATCCGCCGCTGCCTGATCGACGTCGCCGCGGGCCTCGCGCACGCGCATGCCCGGGGCGTCGTGCATCGCGACATCAAGCCCGAGAACATCCTGCGCCGCGAGGATGGCTCGTGGCTGCTCGCCGACTTCGGCATCGCCCGCAGCGGGCAGGTCACCCGCGAGCTGACGGGTCCGCAGTCGGTGCTCGGCACGCCCGGCTACATGAGTCCCGAGCAGTGGCGTGGCGAAACGGTGGATGGACGCTCGGACCTGTATTCGCTGGGCGTGCTGGCGCATGAACTGCTGACCGGCCGCGCGCCGTTCACCGGCGACAGCGGCTGGGCGATCGGCATGCAGCACATGAACGCGCCGCGGCCGCGGCTGCCGGACGCCCTGTCGGAGTGGCAGGACGTGCTCGACCGGCTGATGGCGATCGACCCCGATGCGCGCTTCGCGTCGGCCGGTGACGTCATCGCGGCGCTCGGCGGCAAGCCGGAGGTGACACCCCAGGCGATCACGGCCAGGCCGCCGTCGACGGCGCATCCCACGGCGGTCCTGCCGGCGCCGCGGGCGCCGGGACGCCCGCGCGTGCTGTCGCGCGCGTGGACACGGGCCGGTGCCGGCCTCGTCGTGATGCTGGTCGTCGTGGGACTTGCCTACGGATACCGGTCGCGCGATGCGGGCGTCGCGTCCCCGCCGGCACCGGCGCGTGCCGAGGCCGCCCTCCTCCCCGCGGCCGCCGATGCCCGCTCGATCGCGGTGCTTCCGCTCGTGAACGCCAGCATGGATCCGGAGCAGCAGTTCTTCTCCGACGGCCTGTCCGAAAACCTGATCGACTCGCTGTCGCGCTTCGACGGGCTGAAGGTGATCGGCCGCATTTCCGCCTTCCAGTTCCGCGACAGCACGGACGACAGCGCGACGATCGGCCGCACGCTGGGCGTCGCCCATCTGCTCACCGGCAGCGTGCAGCGTGCCGGCGACGAGGTGCGCATCCGGGTGTCGCTGACCCGGGCCGCCGATGGCAGCACGCTGTGGTCCGAGCATTACGACCGCCCGTACGAGAACCTGTTCACGCTGCAGGACGACATCGCGCAGGCGGTCGCCGAGGCGCTGCGGGTCAAGCTGCTGTCACCCACGGCGGCCGCGGAGCACGACGACCGGCCGCCGGGCGGCGACATCGCCGCGTACGACGCCTATCTGCGCGGCCTGAAGTACTGGTACGACCAGGATTTCCCGAAAGCGGCCGAGCACATGGCCGAGGCGGTGCGCATCGACCCCGACTACGCGCTCGCCTGGGCGCGCCTGTCGGAATCGCTGAGCACGGCCGCGACGTTCCAGGCGCGATCCCCCGCGTCGGCGCGCGAACAGATCGGCGAGGCCCGCGCCGCCAGCGAGACGGCGCTCCGTCTCGCGCCCGACCTCGGTGCGGCCCACACCGCCCGGGCCTCGTTGGCGTTCTACGGCCTCGATGCGCGCGGCGCGCTCGCCGAATGCCAGCGTGCCACCGCGCTCGCGCCGAACGACGCCATGGTCCTGAACAGCTGCGGCTTCACCCTCGCCGGCATCGGAAAAGTGAAGGAAGCGATCCGGTTGCGGGAACGGCTGCTTTCGGTCGAACCGATGTACGACGTCAACCATCGTGAATACGCCGACCTGCTGATGGCCACCGGCCGGCTCGACGAGGCGGAAAAATACCTGCGCATCGCCGAGGGGCTGTCTGAACCCCGGAGCTATCCGCGACTGCTGCTGGCAATCCTGCGGGGAGACGCGCAGGCGGCGATCACGGCCGCCCGGGAGACTCCGCGGGAGAGCCGCGCCCTGCATGTCGCTTTGGCGGCGCAGCTGCATCCGGACCGTGCGTCTGCCGACGCCGCGCTGGCCGATGCGATCGCCACGGGCGCCGGGGTGGAATCGGGTGCGTACCGCATCGCCCAGGCCCATGCGCTTCGGGACGACGCCCGCGGCGCCGTCGAATGGCTGGAGCGTGCCCCGCCCTCGGATCTGCTTTTCCTGCTGACCGACCCGCTGATGCTGCGCCTGCGCGACGATCCCGTTTTCATCGCCTTCTGCCGAAAGGCCGGTGTGGCGCCGCCGGGCGAAAGCGAGGCGCTCGACATCGACCGCATCCGGGCGATCTCCGCGGGGTGACTGCGCTTCACGTACCGGGGAACCGACCTCCCCGACACTCGGTGCCTGCCCCGCACCGGAGACGCCGCATGACCGCACCCAAGCGCATCGCCATCCTGGCCACGAACGGCTTCGAGCAGTCCGAGCTGATGGACCCGCGCGAGAGCCTGAAGACCGCCGGATACACCGTCGACGTCGTGTCGCCCGAAGCCGGGAGCATCCGCGGCTGGAAGGACAAGGACTGGGGCGACACGGTCGACGTGGACGTGGCGCTGGCCGACGCCGACGCGAAGGACTACGACGCGCTGGTGCTCCCGGGCGGCGTGATCAACCCCGACAAGCTGCGCATGGACCCGGCGGCGCTCGACTTCATCCGCGCCTTCGCCGACGACGACAAGGTGATCGCCGCGATCTGCCACGCGCCGTGGCTGCTGGTGGAAACCGGGATCGCGAAGGATCGCGACGTGACGTCGTGGCCGTCGGTGCGCACCGACCTCGAGAATGCCGGGGGAAGGTGGCGGGACGAGGCGGTGGTGGAGGACGGGAATCTGATCACCAGCCGGAAGCCG
>CAMPHE010000113.1 GCA_946885815.1 uncultured Arenimonas sp. | reverse complement strand
CCGGGGTACGGGCGGCTTCGATCTCCGACTGGCCGTTGCCGCCGCAGGCGTCCGCGGCGCAGCCGGACGTATCGCTCGCGCCGGACGGCGACCTGCTGCTGAGCTGGATCGAGAAGCGCGGCGACGGGCATCGGCTGCGCTTCGCGAGGCATCGCGGCGACGATCCGGCGAGCGGGTGGTCGCCGCCGCGCACCGTCGCATCCGGCGACGACTGGTTCGTGAACTGGGCGGATTTCCCCGCGCTGCAGGCGCTGCCCGACGGCAGCCTGTGGGCGCATGCGCTGGTGCGCAACGGCGAGGCGACGTATGCGTACGACACGCGGCTGTTCGTCTCGCGCGACGGCGGCGAACATTTCGAGGCGCTCGGCGCGGTGCACGACGACGGTACGCCGACCGAACATGGCTTCGCCACGCTGTGGCCGCAGGCGGCCGGCACGCTCGGCATCGCCTGGCTCGACGGGCGGCGAACCGGGAGTGGCCACCACGACGATGCCGACGCTGCGGGCGCGATGACGCTGCGCGTGGCGACGTTCGGCGCCGACGGACGCAAGCGCGGCGAACGCGAACTCGACGCGCGCACGTGCGACTGCTGCCAGACGGCGAGCGCGCGCGACGGCGACGCGACGCTGGTCGCGTGGCGCGACCGCAGCGACGCGGAAGTGCGCGACATCCTCGTGTCCCGGCTCCACGCCGGCACGTGGAGCACGCCGGTGCGCGTGCACGCGGACGACTGGGTGTTCCCGGCGTGCCCGGTGAACGGCCCGGCGATCGCCGCGCGCGAGGGTCGCGCCTGGGTCGCCTGGTACACGGCCCCCGGCGGCACGCCGCAGGTGCGCGTCGCCACGTCGGCCGACGGCGGTCGGCGCTGGGCGCCGGCCCACACGCTCGCCACCGGCGAGACGCAGCACGGACGGGTCGACGTCGCCGCCGACGCCGCCGGCGTCTGGGTCAGCTGGGTCGAGGAGGCGCCGGCCGGTCAGTCGCTCTGGCTCGTGCGGCTCGCGCCGGATCTGGCACGCGAAGACTTCCGGCTGAAGGTCGCCGCCATCCGTGGCCGCGGCCGCGCCACCGGCTTCCCGCGGATGCAGATTCGCAACGGCGCGGCGTGGCTGGCGTGGACCGACGTGGTCGACGGCGTGCCGCAGCTGCGCGGGGCCGTCGTCCGCCCCTGAGGGCCTGCGTACCCGGTGGTACGGAGCGTTGTTTTTACGTTAATGTGGCGCGGCCCCAGGAAGCCCACCACAGGAGTTTTCCCATGCCCCGTTTCCACCGTCTGGCCGGCGCGGTCGCGCTCGCCCTCGGATGCGCCGGCGCCGCCCAGGCGCAGGATTTCAGCGGTCTCATCGTGTTCGGCGACAGCCTCAGCGATGCCGGTAACGTCGGCACGGCGAACGGACTGCCGCCGGGCAGCAGCTTCACCACGAACCCGGACCCGGTGTTCGCCGAGATCATCGCCGCCGCGTACGGGCTGCCGGGCGCGAACTCGCTCGCGAACGGCCCGAACTTCGCGTGGGGCGGTGCCTGCGTCAACGCGACCGGCCTGTGCCTGAACCCGGTGCCGAACATCCCGACGCAGATCACCCAGTACCTGTCGCTGACCGGCGGCGTCGCCGATCCGGACGCGCTCTACAGCATCTGGGGCGGCGCCAACGACATCTTCGCGGCGCTGACGCTCGACCCGGCCAACGCGCAGGCGCGCACCGTCGCCGCGGCGACCGCGTACGTGCAGCAGATCGGCCGCCTGCAGGCCGCCGGCGCGAACTACATCGTCGTCTACAACCTGCCCAACCTCGGCGCCACGCCGCAGTTCGCGCCGACGCCGAACGCCGCGTCGGTGACCGGCATCACGTACGTCTACAACACCGCGCTGAACACCGGCCTGGCGCAGCTGGGCGACGGCATCATCGCGATCGACACGTTCGGCCTGATCAACGAGCTGATGGCGAACCCGTCGCTCTACGGGTTCAGCAACGTCACCGGCATGGCCTGCAGCGGCAGCTCGATCGCCTGCTATCCGGCCGGCACGCCGGTGACGTACCTGCCGGGCACGAACGAGACGTATCTGTTCGCCGACGGCGTGCACCCCACCGGGGCCGCGCACGCGATCCTCGCCAACGTGGTGATGGCCACCATCGCCGCGCCGGTGCAGGTGTCGTACGCCGGTGAAGGCGGCCTCCAGCTCGCCGACAGCCACGGCCGCGCGATGGCCGACGAACTGCAATCCGATTTCCAGCTCGACCGCGATGTCGGCACGGTGCGCGGCTACGCCACGGTGCAGTACGGCGAGCAGGACTTCGACGGCGGCGCCGGCTACAGCGCCGGCAACGCCGATGTGCTGTCGCTCACCGTCGGCGCGAACCATCGCATCGCCGAGAACGCGTACTGGGGCTTCGGCATCACGCTCGGCAACCACGACAACGACCTGGTCGGCGCGAACATCGACAGCAAGGCGGTGATCGCCTCGCTCGGCGGCGCGCTGCGCTTCGGCGGCGGCGGTTACGTCAGCGCCGCGATCGGCGGCGGCAGCACCGACATCGAGTTCGACCGCGAGATCGTCATGGGCCCGACGACCCGCCACGAAGGCGGTTCGACCAGCGCCGGCATGACCTACGCCGAGCTCGGGCTCGGCTGGCTGTTCGGCGACGCCGGCGGCCTGCAGCACGGCCCGTTCGTCGGCGGCACGTGGGTGAACCAGGAGATCGACGGGTTCATGGAAGACAGCGGCGACGCGAGTTCGATGAACTTCGACGGCTTCGACCGCGACTCGATGGTCACCCGCATCGGTTACCAGCTGATGGGCGGCAGCGAGGACGGGTTCCGTCCGTACCTGCGCGTGGCGCACAACGACGAGAGCGAGGACGACGTGATCCGCGTCAACGCCGGTTCGAACACGATGAACGGGCGTTTCACGATGGACGGCTTCCAGCCGTCGCAGGACTGGATCAGCGCCGACCTCGGCGCCAACTGGCGTGTCGGCGACGCGACCACGGTGTTCGCGGCGTACCGCGGCCGCTTCGGCGACGACGGCGGCGATGCCAGCAGCCTGAGTCTCGGTCTGCGCATGACGTTCTGACCGGCGGCGCGTCTGCGCCGTGCCTCGAGGAAAGGCCGCCTACATGGCGGCCTTTTTTCATTTTGGGGGCATGCGTCAGGGCGTGTTGCCGCCGCCATCGGTGCACTGGTGGATCGACGACGTGATGAACCCGATCACGTGGTTGTCGGCGCAGTACGAGTCCGAGAACGCGTACACCCCGTATCCGGTGCCACCCGCGCCGATGAGCGAATTGTCGCGGACCACCGAGGTGCCGCTCGTCAGGATGCCGTACCCGTACCGCCCGGGGCTCGACAGGACATTCTGGACGGCGTTGTCGCGGATGACGCCCGTGCCGTCGTAGACGGCGATGCCGTAGGCGAACGTGTCGGCGCCCGACGTGGCGAACGTGTTCGTGACATTGTTGTCGTCGACGAGGAGGCCGTCGGTGGCCTGCGCGGCGATTCCGATGGCCACGCCGGCCGGATAGACCGCGACGGGCAGGTTCCCGCCGGTATCGACGACGTGGTTGCGCCGCAGGATGTCACCGGCGGTGGAGAACGAAGCGATCGCCATGAACGTGTTCGCCTCGAACCGGTTGTCTTCCGCGACATGCCCGCTGCCCGTGTTGAAACGCAGGCCGGTGTAGAAGCCGCGGACCACGCAGCCGCGGACCACCACGTTGCTGCGACCGTCGACGTCGATGCCGAACGCGCGCGTGGCCGCGCCGGCCGCGAGGCCGCCGATCTTGTAGCCGTTGCAGTCGATCGTGACGTTGTTGGTGACCACGTCGATCGCCACGCCGGACGCGATGTTCGTGGAAACATCGTGCTTCAGGCAGTACACGCCCTGCGTCGAGATCGTCGCGGGCAGCGACGCGATCTCCATGCAGTCCTGCACTTCGGCGCGGGCGGGGGACGCGGCGAGCAGGAGGGCCAGGGACGTGGCGGCGAGGGGAAGGGCGATGCGCATCGACGTGTCTCTCAGGTGCGGGGATGGGCCCTTTACACGCGACGGCGGGGAGGATCAGGCCAGTCTCAGCGCTCCGTGCGCCAGTTCACGGAGGCCGCGTTCTCGTTGCCGGACTCGACGCTGATGTCGAAATTCCGCGACAGCAGGTATTTCAGCGTGACGACCTGGCCGGTGCCGATCAGCGACACGCCGTAGCTCAGGAACAGCCGCGGCGAGACGTATTTGCCCACCGTGAGCGTCGCGCCGCCGAGGTTGCGCGAGTCGACGACGCCGGCTTCGTCGAGCCCCAGCCGGGCGCCGATCTGCTGCGCGACCAGGTTGGAACCGGCGCCGAGCGCGAGCGCGGCGGCGCCGAGCCGTTCGCTTTCGCCCGCGGTGGTCGTGTGCAGCGGCCGGCCGAACACGAGCCACGACAGCGCTTCGCTGGTGTCCATCGCCGGTGTCGACACGATCGTGGTTTCGGGTCGCCGCGCGGTGCCGCGCACCTGCACGCCGACGGTGACGTCGTCGAACTCGCGCTCGGCGCGGATGTCCAGCGTCGGGTCGTCGTACGGCGACGAGGCGAAGCCGAGACGCGCGCGTTCGATCGCCAGCGATTGTCCGTAGGCGCGATACGCGCCCGTGACCTGCAGCGCGCCGGTGGCGGTGGCACGGCGGCCCGGGCGCTCGCGCAGCATCACCGCGCCGGTCATCCGGCCGTCGAGTCCGAAGCCTTCCAGCCGCACGTCGTCGCCGAGGCTCACCGCGAGCTGCAGGTCGAGCGGCCGCGCGCGCGGCTGCTCTCCCGGCGCCTCCACCGGATCGACGACGACCACGTCGGGCGAGACCGGCACGCTGCTGTCGAGCGATTCGAGGTCGACGCTCGCGGTCGGCACCGCGAGCGTGCCGCGCACTTCGAGGCGGTCGGGCAGCCAGCGCAGCACGAGGTCGGGATCGGCGATCACCTGCAGTTCCAGCGTGTTCGCGAGCGTGACGTCGTCGCCATCGAGCGCGAGCACCAGCGGCGCGTCGTCGGCGCCCAGATCGAGGCTGCCGTCGAGCGCGAGCACGCCGTCCCCGGAGCTCACGCGGCCGGTGACGCGCACCGCGCCGTCGTCGCGTCCCACCAGCTCGAACGCCCCCTCGGTGAGGCGCAGCCCGAGCGCCGGCAGCTCGGCGGCGAAGCCCGCGAGCGTCGCGGTGCCCGACAGCGCCGGATCGGCGCGGGTGCCGGCGATCGCCAGCGTGCCGGCGAGCATGCCGCGTGGCGCGGCCAGGTCCTCGGAGAACAGCTCCAGCCATGTCAGGTCGCGCACGTCGAGCTGCAGGCGGCCGTCGAGCGGTGCGCCGGCGGCGGTACCGGTGCGCAGCGTCGCCGCGACGCGGCCACCGGCGGCAAGCCCGGCATCGAGCCGCAGCTCGACCTGCGATCCGGCCAGCGACAGGTCCGCTTCGAGGTCGCGATACGCGAACAGCGCGCGGTCCACGTCGTCGGCGAGGCGCAGGCCGCCGCTCGCGGAGCGCAGCGTCGCGGTGCCGCTCCAGCCGTCGCCGCGCCGCCGCAGTTCCGCATCCGCCGCGATCTCGCCATACGTCGCCAGCGGCAGCGCGGTGTCGGCCGGCAACCACGGCTGCAGCAGCGCCAGCGGCACCGCGTCCGCGTCGACGAGGAGGCGACGCCCGTCGGCGACCGCGCAGGCGCGGCCGCGGCCACCGTCGACGCGCAGGCAGGCCCGATCGAACGTGGTCGCGTCGCCGTCGAGGCGGAACGCGAACGCGTCCTCGAGCACCAGACGGGGGCCGCGCGCCGGCACCACGGCGAGCGACTGCAGCTGGCCGCGCCACGCCGTACCGGCGCGGGCGAGCGTCGCGGTCGCGGCCAGGTCGCTGTCGCCGTCGGCGTCGACGCGCAGCCGCAGGTCCGACTGGCGGCCCGTCGCCGTCGCCGACACGCGGTCGAACGCGAAGCCACCGACGCGACCGGCGTCGTCGTCGGCCTGCAGCGTGCCGGCCCCCGCGCGCGCGGGCAGGTCGCCGTGCAGCGCCAGGGTCCCGACGCGGTCTTCGCCCCATCGCAGGCCGGCGGCGCGCAGCTGCGCCGACAGGTCGAAGGCCTCGCGCGGGCCGCGCAGCGACAGCGTGCCGTCGATGCGGCCGCTGCCGCCAGCGACCACGTCGGCCAGCTGCAGCGGCGCGAAGCGGGCATGCAGGTCGAGCCGTTCCCCGACCTCGCCCTCGATCGCCACGCGACTGTCGCCGAGGCCGAGGTC
>CAMPHE010000112.1 GCA_946885815.1 uncultured Arenimonas sp. | reverse complement strand
GCCGATCGAGGCGACCACGAACCTGGGCCTGATGGAAACCGTGCGCGACGTGCTCTCCGGCCTGACGCCGCGGGAAGCCAAGGTGCTGCGCATGCGCTTCGGCATCGACATGAACACCGATCACACGCTGGAGGAAGTCGGCAAGCAGTTCGACGTCACCCGCGAGCGCATCCGCCAGATCGAAGCCAAGGCCCTGCGCAAGCTGCGCCACCCGACCCGCAGCGAACAGCTGCGCTCCTTCCTCGACCTCGAGTAGGAGCGGCTTCACCGGCACACCGCACGCGGTGTGCGACGGTGACGCGATGGAATTTCCGGCGATTTCCTGGGCGGCGTTCGCCGCCCATGGTCTCTACATCCTGACCGCGTTCGCGCTCACGCTTCCGATCGCGTGGGAACGGGAAGCCGCGACCCGGCTGGTGGGCCTGCGGACGCTGCCGCTGGTGGCGGTGGCCTGCTGCGCGTACATCCTCGTCGGCACCAGCGTCACGGGCGAGGACCCCACGGTCAACGCGCGTCTCCTGAGCGGCCTGCTCGCCGGCATCGGCTTCATCGGCGGCGGCGCGATCCTCAAGACCGACGACCGCGTGAAGGGCACCGCGACCGCCGCCAGCATCCTCTCCACCGGCATCCTCGGCGCGGCCGTGGGATTCGGCCGCGTGGAGATCGCCTTGCTGATCAGCCTGATCACGCTCGCCACCCTGTGGCTGCTGCGCCCGATCGAGCGGCGCCTCGATCGCTCCGGCGACGACGAACCCGATCCGCATTGAGGACGCGTCGTCGCTCGCGCCCCGGAAAACCGACGCGGCCGTAACCGGTACCCGGCGTATGGTCGAGGCGAACCCTTTCGCGAGAATCCCCATGCGCACGTACCGGATCGGCTATCTCGTCGGCAGCCTGTCGAGTACCTCGATCAACCGACGCCTGTCGAAGGCGCTGATCAGGCTGGCGCCCGACGCGCTGGAGTTCTCCGAGATCTCCTTCCGCGAACTGCCGCTGTACACGCCCGATTTCGATGCGGATTACCCGCCGGAAGGGCGCGCGTTCAAGGACGCGATCAAGGCCGTCGACGGGGTCCTGTTCATCAGCCCCGAATACAACCGCTCGATCCCCGGCGCGCTGAAGAACGCGATCGACTGGGCGAGCCGCCCGTATGGCACGAACTCGTTCGCGCGCAAGCCCGCGGCGGTGATCGGCACCTCGCCGGGCGCGCTCGGTACCGCCATCGCCCAGCAGAGCCTGCGCAGCGTCCTGGGCTTCCTCAACATGCCGCAGATGAATTCGCCCGAGGCGTACATCCAGTACAGCGACGGCCTCGTCGACGACGACGGCAAGGTCACCGTCCAGTCGACCGAGGACTTCCTGCGCCGGTACATGCAGGAATTCCACGACTTCGTCGCGCGCGTGACCTCGGTGTTGCCGCGCGACGCCTGAGCCGCGCACCCACCCCTTCGCACGGATACAGGAGAATGGAAATGGTCCTTGACGAACGCCACCCCGCGAGCACCGTCGCGCCGTGGCATCCGCTGCACCGGATCTTCCTCGCCGGCGCGCTGCCGTTGTTCCTCGGCGCGCTGCTGAGCGACATCGCGTACTACCGCACCGAAGTGATCCAGTGGATCAACTTCGCGCAATGGCTGCTCGCCGGCGCGCTGGTGTTCGCCGCGGTGCCGCTGCTGCTGGCGCTGATCGGCCTGTTCCGCGGTCGTCGCGCGCTGGTCTATGTCGTCGTGCTGCTGGTGCTGTGGGGAGTCGGCTTCGTCGATTCGCTGGTGCATGCCAGCGACGCGTGGGCGACGATGCCGGAGGGTCTGTGGCTGTCGCTGGTCGCGGCCGTGCTCGCGGCGATCGCGACCTGGCTGGGTTTCACGCGTCCCCGCGCCGGAGGTGTCCTGTGAACATCCGTCACCTCGCTCTCGCGACCGCCGCCACGCTGCTCGCCGCCTGTGGCGGCAGCGATCCCGAACTCGACCAGACCGGTCCCCATCCCACGCTCCCCGAGCAGCAGTCGACGCTGGTGCCGCGGATGAACATCGCCGACCCGGCCGGCTGGGGCGACCGCCGACCGGTCGTTCCGGCCGGTTACACCATCACCGCGATCGCGACCGACCTGCAGATACCGCGGCAGACGCTGGTGCTGCCGAACGGCGACATCCTCGTCGCCGAAGGCCGCGGCGGCCGGGCGCCGAAGCTGCGGCCGAAGGACGTCATCGCCGGCAAGATCAAGGCGATGGGCAACACGCAGGTGGAGAGCGGCAACCGCCTCACGCTGCTGCGCGACGCCGACGGTGACGGCACGTACGAACTGCAGACGGTGTTCGCGAGCGGCCTCGACGCGCCGTACGGCCTCGCGTACATCGACGGGTACATCTACGTCGCGAACCAGGGCGAACTCGTGCGCTTCGCGTACCGCGACGGCCAGACGCAGGCCGCCGGCGCGCCGGAATCGGTGACGATGCTGCCCGGCGAGGTGAACCACCACTGGACCAAGGCGATGACCGCGACCGCCGACGGCGCGTATCTGTACGTCGGCATCGGCTCCAACAGCAACGCCGGCGAGCGTGGCCTCGATGTCGAACAGGACCGGGCGCAGATCTGGGAGATCGATCCGGACACGGGCGCCCACCGCACCTACGCCACCGGCCTGCGCAATCCCACCGCGCTGGCGGTGCAGCCCGGCACCGGCACGGTGTGGGCCGTGGTGAACGAGCGCGACGAGATCGGCCCGAACCTCGTGCCCGACTACCTCACGTCGGTGCGCGACGGCGCCCATTACGGCTGGCCGTGGTCGTACTGGGGCGGCCATATCGACCCGCGGCCGCGGCCGCGGAATCCCGAGAAGGTCGCCGAAGCGATCGCCCCCGACTACGCGCTCGGCTCCCACGTCGCCGCGCTCGGCGTCGCGTTTTCCAGCGCGGTGATGGGTCCGCAGTTCGCCGACGGCGTGTTCGTCGGCGAACACGGCAGCTGGAACCGGCTCGACCCGGCCGGCTACAAGGTCGTGTTCGTGCCGTTCAGCGGCGGCCGCCCGGCCGGCGACCCGATCGATTTCGTCACCGGCTTCCGCGAAGAGGACGGCCACACCTTCGGCCGCCCGGTCGGCGTCACCGTCGACCCGCGCGGCGCGCTGATCGTCGCCGACGACCTGTCGAACACGATCTGGCGCGTGGTGCCGGACGTAAGGCCGGTGGTGCCTGAGGCATTCGTCGAAGAACTTCCGGTACCTCGTCAGGCGGTAGACAGCGCAGCTACCGGCGCAGACGAAGAAGTGCAGGAGGCGACGGCGGCTGAACCTGACGCTGATGAGTGACGGGCAGCTTCGAGTCTGGTCACAACAGTCGATGTCCGGGGAAATGAAGTTCCGCGTGGCAGTTCGCGCATACGAGAATGCATTTGGCCATTTCCTTGGCAATAGCCTCGTCGCTCCGATTCGAGAGGTTCCGAAGATCAAGCTCGAAAGCCTTGGTCGACGGATTGGTGTGGTGCCATGCCAGAGCAGCACTGTTCCGGCGGTAGCCGCAGCGAGAGCAACTCCCACCAAAAGCGGCGATCCAGCGCGACTTCCGCGAGGCGCCCCGCTTGGATTGCGAGAGGTAATTCTGGTGCCTGCAATTCGTATCGGAATTCTTGCAGACACGTGAGCAGAACCGCCGCTGGCGCCCCTCCAGAGCAGCGTCACACACGACGCAATGCGACGACGCGGTAGCGGTTTCCATGTGGCTAGCTTGTAATGCGACGGTCTCGTAGCATGAGAGCCGTTTCAGGGCCTATAGCTCAACGGTTAGAGCAGGGGACTCATCGAAAGGTGCCGCCATCGGGGAACCGGTGGACGGGAACGGGATGAACTCAGGGAAGCCTCAGCGGTTCGGCCGGTGGTGATCCTGAGCCAAGCCGGCGGTACACCGCCGGAAGGTGCAGAGACTACCTGGGGGCTGCAGTGCCCTTGATGACAGGCTCGAGCGTCCCGCACCCCATCCGCGCCGCGTCGCGACGCGAAGGGTGAAGAGATAGTCCGCGCCGGAGGGAAACCTTCGGGTCACGCGAATCCCTTGGTTCCAGGTTCGAGTCCTGGTGGGCCCACCACACGCTTGCGCCCCTTCAGGACATCGGTTCCGGCGCCGCGCCCAGCCGGGCCGGCAGCGGAATGAACTCGCCATCGTCCAGGTCCGGCAGCTTCATCCTGCCGGCGGCCCAGTCGGCGCGCGCCTGGTCGATGCGCTCCAGCGACGACGACACGAAATTCCAGTCGATGTAGCGCGGGCCGACCGGTTCGCCGCCGAGCGCCATCACCACCGCGTCGGTGAGCGCCGTCACCGTCACCGCGCCGCCGGCGGCGAGCACCGCCATGTCGCCGGCCTGCACGCGCTGCCCGTCGACCTCCACGTCGCCGCTGGCGACGTACACCGCGCGCTGCGGGTACTCCGGCGGCAGCGACGCACGCGCGCCGGCACGCAGCTGCCAGTGCACGTAGAACTGCGGTGAATCGATCCGCACCGGCGACGTCAGGCCACCCAGCGAGCCGGCGATCAGCCGCCCGACGAGCCCGTCGCCGTCGAACACCGGCAGCGCGTCCGCCGGGGTGTGCCAGAAGCCCGGGTCGATCTCCTCGCGCTCTGTCGGCAGCGCGACCCATGCCTGGATGCCGTCGAGCCGATCGCCTTGCGCGCGCGCCTTCTCGAACCGCTCCGAATGCGTGATGCCGCGGCCGGCCGTCATCCAGTTCACCTCGCCGGCGCGCACGGCCTGCGACGAACCCAGGCTGTCGCGGTGCATGATCTCGCCGTCGAACAGATACGTGATCGTCGACAGGCCGATATGCGGATGCGGACGCACGTCGGCCTCGCGCGGCAGGCCGGGCGCGAGGTCTTTCGGGCCCATCCGGTCGAAGAAGATGTACGGCCCGACCATCCGGCGCTTCGCGAACGGCAGCACGCGGCCGACTTCGAACGCGCCGAGGTCGCGACGGCGCGGCGGGATGACGAGCTCGATCATGGCGGGACTCCGGTGGCGTCGCGGCCATCATCCCGCCATCGGTCGTGCCGTGTCATGAATCGCGCCGATGACGGTGCAGTACCATGGCCGCCTTTCCGGAGGTCCGATGTCGTCTTCTTCCGATCACCCCGCCGGTGGCGATGCGCTCTCGCGCCGCCGCTTCGTCCAGGGCCTCGCGCTCGGCGGTGTCGCGACGCTGCTTCCCGGCGCCGCGTGGTCGCGACCGCGGCCGCGCGTCGGCGACTTCAATGTGCTGCGCGGCACCGGTTTCGACCTCGTGATCGGCGAGGCGCCGGTCGACTTCACCGGCCGCGTGCGGCCGGCGGTGACCGTGAACGGCTCGCTGCCGGCGCCGATCCTGCGCTGGAAGGAAGGCACGACCGTGGACCTGCGCGTGCGCAACGCGCTGCCCGCCGGCTCGATCCACGGGCACCAGACCTCGATCCACTGGCACGGCATCCTGCTGCCCGCGAACATGGACGGCGTGCCGGGCATCTGTTTCGACGGCATCGCGCGGGGCGAAACGTTTCACTACCGCTTCGACGTGAAGCAGGCGGGCACGTACTGGTACCACAGCCATTCGGCGTTCCAGGAACAGGCCGGGCTGTACGGCGCGCTGGTGATCGATCCCGCGGGGCCCGAGCGGATCGCCGCGCAGCGCGACTACGTGGTGCTGCTCACCGACTGGACCGACCTGGAGCCGGGCGCGCTGTTCGCCCGCCTGAAGAAAATGTCGGACCACGACAACCTCTACAAGCGCACGGTCGCCGACTTCGCCCGCGACGTGCGCGCGCACGGCCTCGAGGCGACGCTCGCCGACCGCCGCATGTGGGGCGCGATGCGCATGACGCCCACCGACCTGTCGGACGTCAACGCCAACACGTACACCTACCTGATGAACGGCACGACCACCGCCGGCGGCTGGACCGGCCTGTTCCGGCACGGCGAGAAGGTGCGCCTGCGCCTCATCAACGGCTCGGCGATGACGTATTTCGACGTGCGCATCCCCGGCCTGAAGCTCACCGTCGTGGCCGCCGACGGCCAGCCGGTGCATCCGGTGACGGTCGACGAATTCCGCATCGCCACCGCCGAAACCTACGACGTGATCGTGGAGCCGCACGGGCAGGACGCGTTCACGATCTTCGCGCAGGATTCGGCGCGCACCGGGTTCGTCGCCGGCACGCTCGCGGTGCGCGAAGGCCTGCGTGCGCCGATCCCGCCGCTCGATCCGCGGCCGATCCTGACGATGCGCGACATGGCGATGGATCATGGCGCGCACGACGG
>CAMPHE010000111.1 GCA_946885815.1 uncultured Arenimonas sp. | reverse complement strand
CTTCGGCGGCGAGCCGCGCCTGTTCGGCTTCCGCGGCGGCCTGCGCTTCGGCGAGCGCCTGCGGATCGACCGCGGGCTCCACGTAGCCGGCGCCGGCGGCGTCCGTCGACGCGTCTTCGTCCGGCGCGAACAGCCGCCCGAGCCCCGCCATCAGCGCGAACGCGAGCACCAGCATCACCACGACCACCAGCGCGACCTTGGCGCAGCCGGAGTTGCCCGGCGTCGGCGACCCGCCGCCACCCGGGGGCTGCACCGGCCGGGGCGAGACCGGCAGGGCCGGGCCGGGTTCCGGCGGCGGTGCCGGTACCGGCGGAGGCTGGCTCGCCGCGAGCTTGCCGAGACCCTTGAAACCCTTGCCGTCGTCGTCGCCGTGCATCACGTCACCCCTGATCGAAGACGGCGCCGAGGCGGCCCGCCTTGCCCTGCCAGATGCGGTCCACGACGAAGTCGAGGATGTGCGCGTTCAATACCTCGAGGAACGCGAACGACGCCTTGAAGTCGGCTTCCGGCTTGCCGGTGAAGATCAGCGAACCGCCTTGCGTGCGCTTGCCCATCGCCGTCCACGGGAAGAACCGCCATTCGTCGGCTCGGAACGTCCGCGAGTGCTTCAGCACGATGCCGTCGTCGCGCACCTCGTGCTCGCCGATGCGCACGGGCTCGCCGGCCTTCCAGCGCTCGATCATGGCCAGCATGATCGGCACGCACAGCGCGCGCCAGACGCGCGGCACCAGTTCGGCGTACTGCGCCTCGCTGCCCAGTACGATGTCGACCGCGCCCACCGGCGTGCCGTACTTGAAGTAGTAGGTCGTGCCTTGCTCGCGCCCGTTCTGCATGCGGCGGATCGCGCCCCACGTCACCCCGGAAATCTGCGCCGCCGGCGTCATCCGGTTCTTGTATTCGATGCCGTCGGGCGAGATCCGCAGCGTGTCCTTGAACACGAGGCCGAGCGTGCCTTCCCACGTGGTCTCCTCGACGAACTTCGCCTTCGCCTGCGCCGCCTCGTCGGCCTGCGTCTGCCGCTGCGTCTCGATGCCGTGCAGCGCGCGCACGTCCTCCTGCACCAGCTCGTGCACCGCGGCGACTTCCGCGAACGTGTCCTTCAGCGTCGCGCTGAGCAGCTTCGCGTCGTCGAGGTAGTCGTGCGCGTTGAACAGGTGCACCGCCAGCGCCCGCGCGCGGTAGGCGAGGCGGTTGCTGTCGTCGTGGTCGAGGCCGGCGCGCTGGCGCGCGAGCTGGATCGGCTGCGCGACGCGGTCCCAGTCGACGATCGCCGCGGCGATCTGCTGCACGCCGCCGTGCACCTGCGCCGGCGGCGCGTGCGCGTCCGCCGCGGCGCGCGTGGCTTCCAGCAGGCCGAGGATGCGTTCGGCCTCGCCCGACAGGAAGCCGCCGGCATGCAGCTCGTAGGCGGCCAGCAGTTCGACCAGCAGCCGCGGCGCCGGCGCGCCGGGTTCGGCGCAGTGCGTCATCAGGTGGCCGTAGGTCGCCACCATCAGCGCGGTCGGCAGCGCGTCGAGGCGCGCGGTGAGCGCGCGCTGGATCGCCCGCACGCGTTCGGCGGTTTCGTGCTCGACCGGCGCGACGTCGCCGACCGGCGGGAACCCGGCGACGGCGCGGTCGGCGTCGATGGCCTGCATCAGCGCCGCCGGGTCGAGCCGGTCGACACAGGCAGCGATGCGCAGGATCGCTTTCTGCAGCCGCGCCGCATCGAGCGACGTCGCCGCTTCGAGCCGCGCCAGTTCCAGGTTCGCCTCGGCCAGCGGCGGCAGCGAGCCCGGCAGTTCCGGCGGGCCGCCGCTGGTAGCCGCGGCGAGCATCGCGGCGACGCGCTCGGGTGGCACGCCCGGATACCAGCCGATCTCCGCGGCGAGGCGGTTGCGCGGGTTGATCAGCGTCGCGCGCGCGTGGTCGGCGGCGGTGCCGTCGCCGTGCAGCGCGGCGTCCTCGGCCAGTTCCATCAGCCGCGGCTTGCGGTCGAGCGGCGTCGCGCCGAGGACCTGGAACGGGTTGGCGGTCGTGTCCATCAGACGAATCCGATCTTGCGGGCTTTCTTTTCTTCGGGAGCGCGCGAAGGCGCGGCGGCGAGCGCCGCATCGACGTCCGCGGGGCCGAGCTTGTCGCGGCCGGCGCGCGCCGCGCGGCGGCAGGCGTCCTTGATGATGAACCCGAGGTCGGACAGCGGCCGCCCGGCGAGCGCCTTCGCCAGCCCGGCGATGTCGATGCCCGGTTCGCACGGGATGCCGGCCAGCTTGGCCTCCAGCAGCGAGAGGGTCTCGAGTTCCGACGGCATGCCGACATCGAGGATGTGGTCGAAGCGCCCGCGCCGCACCACCGCCGGGTCGAGGCTCTGCAGCCGGTTGGTCATGCCGATCACCAGCACGCGGTTCTCGTAGGCCTTCGGGATCGCGCGCAGGAACTCGGCCACTTCCTCGACGCGGTGCTGCGCGTGCCCGGCGTCCTCGCGCGCGGCGAGGAACGCGTCGATCTCGTCGATCACCACCACCGCCGGCGCCGCGTCGGCGGCCTTCAGGAACACCTCGGCGATCTTCTTCGCGGTGTCGTGGATGAACGGGCTGGCGATGCTGCCCGAGTCGATCGGGAACGCCGGCCAGTCGAGGTAGTCGACCAGCGCGTCGACCGCGAACGTCTTGCCGCAGCCGGGCGCGCCGTGCAGCAGGATGGCGCCGGGGAAATGGATGCCGAGGGCCTTGTAGCGCGCCTCGTGGCGCATCAGGTCGACGACGTGTTCGTTGAAGAACGCTTCGAGGTGCGGGCGCCCCGGCAGCCGGAACGGCTCGGCCGGCAGCGTGCCGGGCGGACGCGGCGATTCGCCGTACGGTGCCACCGTTTCCGACGCCACCCCGCCGCCCCCGGGCTGCTCGGCCGGCACCAGTCCGCCGCTTGCGAGCGCGTCGGCGAGCTTGCGCAGTTCGTCTTCGGCCAGCCAGGGGACCAGCGCCTGCATCCGCCGCGACGGGGCGAGGCGGAGATGCACGCCGCCCGTGGTCCACGCGCCGGCGACGAGCGCGTCGTCGACATGCGCGTTCGGCGAATAGTCGGGCAGCAGCCGCGACAGCCGCTCCACGTAGACCGCGTCGTCGAACGCGGCCTGGCAGCCGGTGGCGCGGCTGGCGACGATCGCCGCGACCAGCGCGTGGCATTCGCCCGCGGACTGCGGCGGCGCCGCGGTGTCGATCGCCTCGAGGCGGTGCTCGCGGCCGCCGTCGACCGCCGCCAGCGCGAGCCGCCCGAACGCGAAGCGGGCCAGCTGCGCGTCGACCAGCAGGCCGTCGCGCAGCCAGTGGTCGGCGAGGTCGGCTTCGGCCACCAGCACGCGGCCGCCGGAAGCGGCCTCGTAGAGCTGCCACTGGCCGCCGGCGCCGAGGTGGCGACCCAGCACGGTGCCGTCGGGCAGGCGGTATCCGGTCGGCAGCCAGCGGTCGGCCAGCATCTCAGGCCACCACGATGTTGGCGCCGAGGCCGGCGTCTTCGAGATCGGCGGAACGGATGCGCTTGGATTCGAGCGTGGAAACGACACCGCGCAGCTTCGCCATGTCGTCGGCGCGCACGGCCTGCGCGCCTTCGGCGACCAGCGCCGCGAACTCGGCCGCGTCGCGGAACTGGTGCGGCAGGCCCTGCAGCATCGTGAAGCGCCCCAGCACGAACGAGTCCTGCCGCCACAGCACGTCCCAGTTGCGGCCGCGCAGTTCGTCGAGATAGTTCTCGAACGACGCGTCGTTGAGCTCGATCGCGCGGCCGGCGGTGCGCACCGCGTTGTCGAACTGCGTCTGCTCGCTGGGCTTGGCGTGCGGACGCACCTGCTGGTCGAAGAACGCGACGCACGCATCGAGTTCCATCCGCCGGATCGTCTTCAGGTGCGCGCCGCGCACCTTCGCCAGCAGCTTCTTCGCCTCGTGCACGCGGTCCATCGCCTGCTTCGCCTTTTCCGGGTCGGTTTCGCCCGGCGGCAGTGACAGCGCTTCGTCGAGCTTGCGCCGCGCTTCACCGATCAGCGGGTCGTCGACCTTCGCGTCGATCGCGTCCAGCCGCTCCTGCTGCTTGCGCCCTTCCTCGGCGATCAGCCGCCCGGCGGCGGAATAGTCGACATGCGCCTCGACCGCGGAATAGAAGCTGTGGCCCGAGCGGAACGTGCCGCCGACCGAAGGCACGCTGATTTCCATCGAGATGTTGCCGGAATCGGCGATCTCGTAATCGCAGACGAGTTCGGCGCCCTGCGCGATCACCCCGCCCTCGAAATCCTGGCCGGTGATCTTCAGCACGCCGATGAAGCGGTTGTCGGCCACGGGCGTCGGGATCTCGCCTTCCCACAGCTTGAACTGCAGGCTGGCCTGCGAGCCGGCACGCACGGATTCGGCGGCGTGGAACTTCATCGTGCCCTTCTTCGGCAGCGGATCGCCGGCACGCACCAGCCACGTCATCACCGGCCGGCCGCCGACGCGCTCCAGCGCCTCGACGCCGAGCGAATGCGACGCCGGGATCGAATCCACCGCGGCGGCGGTGCGCGCGATCACCAGCCGGTCGGTGGCGAGCTCCACCGGCATGCCGGCGGCGTCGAACACGAACACCTTGAACGCGTTGTCGCCGAGTTTCGCCAGCGCCAGCTCGACGGTGGCGCCGTCCTTCAGCGGCTGCCGGCCGGAGCTCCAGCCGGTGTCGAGGCTGTCGACCTGGAACTCGCCGCCCGGCGGCAGCGGCCCGCTCGCCTTCACCAGCAGCCGCGAGCGCGGATCGGGCGTGCGCGCGATGTAGCTGAAGGCGATCGGCAGCGCGCCGCCCGCCGCGACCGAGCCGCGCGTCGCCTTGCGGCCGCGATGCTCGGACGCCCAGTCGACCGACTCGGCGAACACCGCCGCGCCTTCGGCGACCGCGGTCATCGGGTTCACGTCCATCGCCCCGGCGATGCCGAGTTCGAACGCGACGCGCTCGCGCACCGTGCGGTACTGCGTCGGGCCGCCGACTAACACCACGCGGTCGACGTCGTGCGGCGACAGGCCGGCCTTCGCCATCGCCTCGCGCACGGCTTCGACCGACTCGCCGATCTTGTCGTGGATCAGCGCGTCGAGCGTCGGCATGTCGAGCGGCACGTCGATGTAGATCTCGGCGCCGGCGGCGTCGCGCAGCCGCACTTCGGCTTCCGACAGGCTCACGATCGCCTCGCCGCGCGAGGACAGCTCGATCTTCGCCTTCTCGGCCGCCCAGTCGACCAGCGCGAACAGGCGCCGGTAATCGGGATGCGTCGCGGCGTCGGCCGGCAGCGAGAACGTCTTCTCCAGCCACGGCCGCACGACGTTCTGGCTGATCAGCCGGTCCCAGTCGCGGCCGCCGCACATCTCGATGCCGCCGTGCGCCTGCAGGCTGACGCGGCCGTCGATGCCCTCGGCGATCGCGACGTCGAGCGTGCCGCCGCCGAGGTCGTAGACGATGAAGCTGCCGTTGCTCGCCCTGGCGCGCATCACGCTCATCACCGCGGCCACCGGCTCCTGCATCAGCGCCACCTTGCCGATGCCGGCCATCTCCGCCGCCTGCAGCGTCGCGTCCTTCTGCATCTGGTTGAACGCCGCCGGCACGGTGATCACCGTGCCCTGCACCTGCTCGCGCACTTCGTCGGGCAGGTAGCCGAACAGCGCCTTGAGGATTTCCGCCGAGCATTCCTCCGGCGTCAGCGGCGCATCGAGGCCGGCGATGCGGATCGGGGTGCTGGTGCCCATCACGCGCTTGAACAGGATCGCGGCGCGGTCGCGGTCGTTCGGCGCCAGGTCGTAGGCACGCTTGCCGATGTACTTGCCGCGACGGTCGAAATAGATCGCCGAGGGCGTCACGTCGTTCTGTTCCGGGCTCTTCCACAGCCGCAGCGTGGTGCCGTCGTAGGTGCAGATGGCGCTGTTGGTCGTGCCCAGGTCGATGCCGGCGTACAGGCTCATGGCGCGGGTTCTCCGGCGGTATCGGTGCGCGCGCGGGCGGCCAGCAGCATCGTGCCCATCCGCAGCACGCCGTCGGGACCCATCACGATCGGCTCGAGCATCTGCGCGACGACCAGCGCGTCGTCCTGCGCGAACTCGTCGAGGTTCAGCGGCGTCGCGGCCTGGCCCGGCTGGAACGGCTGGCCTTCGATCGACACCAGCCGCGCGCCGGCGATTTCCACCGCGCCGTCGATGCGCCGATGCAGGAAGCGAAGCTGGTTCAGGTAGCGCCCCTGCTCGCCGGCGTCCAGCCGCGCGACGACGCGTTCGAACAGCCGTGCGAGCTTCCACGCATCGACCGCGAGGTCGATCAGGACGGCCGGTTGCACGGCGTCGGTGGACGGACCGTTCGGCATTGCGCCCCCTTGGCCGGC
>CAMPHE010000110.1 GCA_946885815.1 uncultured Arenimonas sp. | reverse complement strand
AAGGACAAGAACGTCGGCGTCGCCAACGAGCAGGCGTCGCAGCAGGTGAAGGTGCAGCAGCGCGAGACCGCGGCCAAGGAAATGGACGTCGTGCAGGTGAAGAACGTGCGCGGCGCCGAGATCAGCCGCGAGGTCGCGGTGATCACCGCGGCGCAGGCGAAGGAGGTCGCGATCGTGCAGGCCGACGCGGCCAAGCAGGTGGCGATCGTCGGCGCCGAGGGCCAGAAGCAGCAGACGGTGCTCACGGCCGAAGGCCAGCTCGAGGCCGCGCGCCGCAACGCCGAGGGCATCGCGGTGGAAGGCAACGCGAAGGGCAGCGCCGAGACCGCGATCCTGATGGCGCCGGTCGACGCGCAGATCAAGCTCGCCGAGAAGATCGGCGCCGACAAGGGCTACCAGGAATACCTGCTGGGCATCCGCAACATCGAGGCGGCGCAGGCCGTCGGCACCGCGCAGGCCGAAGCGCTGCGGACCGCCGACATCAAGGTGATCTCGAACGCCGGCACGCCCGGCAAGGGGCTGTCGACCGTGATGGACCTGTTCTCCGCCGATGGCGGCACCGCGATCGCCGGGATGCTCGAAGGCCTCGCGCAGTCCCCCGAAGGCAAGAAGCTGATCGAGAAGTTCGCTGGCCGCGACGACGAGAAGAAGAAGGCCTGACCGGTTGCCTTTGCAACGGATGACACGGATCAAAGCCGAAGAGAGGGGGACAGTCCCTGTTGCGGCGCTCATCCGTGAAATCCGTTGCAGTTCTGCTCCTGTCCGCACCGGGCCGCGGAGCGCGTAGAACGGAACGGTCCCGTTACGGAAGTCGGCGATGAAGATGCTTCGACCTTTCGCGCTGTTGTTCTCCCTCGCCGCGGCGGTGCTTCTCGCCGGCTGCTCCGGCACCCGCTTCGAGCCGCCGGAGATCCAGGGCTGGCCGCTGATGGTGGAGGTCGACGGCAAGCCGGTGCTGCTGGCGCTGGTGAAGCAGGAGGAAGTGCGCGAGGTGCGCTTCGGCGGCGGCCGGCGCAGTTCGTCGACCACGCGCCGCGACACGTACTTCCACTTCGAACTGCGCGCCTACGACCCGGCCACCGCGACGCCGCTGTGGCGCCGCCGCGTGCTGTCGCTGGGCGACCCCGACGCGAAGAAGAACATTCCGCTCACGCGCGTCGTCGGTTCGTCGGAATCCGGCCATCTGCTCGGCCAGGACGGCGAGCTGGTCTGGCTGCAGATCGCCGATTCGCCCGCCGCGGTGTCGGCGCGCGACGGCGGCATCGTCGTCACCGCCGAGACGCTGGAGAACACCAACCCGGAGCTGAAGGGCCGGCTGCCGAGCGAAGCGCGCCACTACGGTTTCGACGGCGGCCTGGTGCTGCTCGCCGCCGACGCGCGGCAGTGGCGCGTGCGGGGTGCCGAAGGCCGGGCCGAGGCGTATTCGCCGCCGCCGGCCGCGGTGGAAGCGGCCCCGCTGAAGGCCAACGGCATGCCGAAGATCGTGCCGCTGCGCCCGTACGGCGAAGCGCCGGCGCGGCTGGCGAAGACCGCGGACGGCTGGGTGGGTCTGTTCACCGAGCGCGAAGCGGCCGAAGCGGCGAACGACGCGTGGGGCGACAAGCTCGCCTATCCGTATTCGATCCTCGACGAGGGCGCGGCGGCGCGGCGCACGTTCTGGCAGGTCGAGACGGCGACGAAACAGGACCGGGACGAATCGTTCGAGGCGATGGCGGGCCTGACCCCGATTCCCGGCACGCCGACGTACCTGCGTGGCCGCTTCGTCAAGCAGCTGCCCGGCGACACGCCGATGGCCGCGACCGATCCCGCCGGCCTGTTCGTGTGGCATGTGACGCGGATGGACGATATCGGCCGCCTCGCGCTGGCGCGGGTGGACGCGTCGCTGCAGCCGGTCTGGACCACGGAGCTGCCGCTGAGCGACAACAGCACCGGCAATCCGGTGCGCTACTGGCTGCTCGGCGATCGCATCGCGGTGATGGGCGGCCTGCGCACCGAAGCCGACTTCGTGGTCGGCAACGAGATCCACCTGGTGAGCGTCGGCCTCGACGACGGCGACCTGCTCGCGCACAACCTGACGCGGGAGCCGACCGACCGGCTCGACCCGTCGAAGGTGCCGCCGCGCGAGGTCGCGCCGCCCGTGGCGCCCTAGCGCGACGCGAACGGGGGCGGCGACATCGTCGCCACGCAGGCGGTGTCGAGCCGCGACAGGTCCGCGTCGGCGGCGACGCCGAGCAGCAGGGCGTCCAGGCAGCCCATGTTCGCCAGCCCGGCCGGGAAATGGCCGAGCCCGGGCACGGTGACGAGACGGCCGCGAGGGAACCGGCCGGCGACGCGTTCGGCCCACGCCACCGGCGTCACGTAATCACGCTCGCCGGCGATGAACAGCACCGGCACGTCCGTGTCGGCGCGCGCATACCGCAATTCGCGCGGCGGAACGTCCCACACCGCGCAGGCGGCGCGCTGGCGCACGACGCGGTAGTCGCCGAGGAACGTGCCGCGCACCGCGCCGGCGACGGCCGCGTCGTCGATCCACGGCACGTCTTCGGCGCACGTCGCCGACAGGAACAGGCCGTCGAAATAGCGCGGCCCGTCCGCGCCTTCGGGCGGCGCCGGCGGACCCGCGACGGCCATCGCGGCGATCGTCGCCGGCAGCTGCCGCTGCCCCGGCGTCGTCTGCAGGAAACCGCGGAAGGCTTCCCGCGCCGGGCCGTCGAAGTCGTCGCGCGCGAGGAGCGTCGCCCAGTCGGCGTCGAGGGTCGGGAATGCGCGCGCGCACGCGGCGTCGGCGCGGCAATCGGCGAAGACGGCGTCGAGCGTGTCCTGCGCATGCCGCGCATGCCACAGCGGCACATGGGCGTCGTCGGGCACGGTGCCGACCAGCACCGCGGTGCGGATGGCCGCCGGTTCGGCGGCGATCCACGCGAGCGCGACGCGCGTGCCGTACGAGATGCCGAACAGGTCGACCGGGCCATGGCCGAGCGCGGCGCGCACCGCCTGCAGGTCGGCGACCGTGTTCGCGGTGGTGTACTGCGACAGGTCGGCTTCACGTGCGAGGCGCTCGCGGCACGCGGCGACCTCGTCGACGCGGAACATCGGGCGATCGCGCTCGTCGGCCAGCTCCGGGCACGCCAGCGGCGCCGAGCCACCGGTGCCGCGCTGGTCGACGAGCACGATGTCGCGATGCTGGCGGTGCGCCGCGCCGTCGGTCAGGTAGAAGATCGCGCTTTCGGTGACGGCCAGCCCCGGCCCGCCCGCGAATTCGTACAGCGGCGCCTGCGCCGGATCCGGCGCGACGGCCGGGATCACGACGATGTTCAGATCGATGAGGCGGCCGTCCGGTCGCGCCGGGTCTTCGGGCACCGACAGCGTGCCGCAGCGCATCGCGCCGGCGTGGCCCTCGACCTCGCAGTCGCCGAGCGACAGGGATTGAGTGGCCGCCGGGCCGCTCGCCGGTGAACAGGCCCCGGCGACCAGGAGCAGTGCCGGGGACAGCCGTGTGAATCCGCGCATGGTCGCTCCCCGGTCGATCCCGCGAGCATGACCGCCCGCGCCCGGTCAGTCGACCACATTCGTGTTGACGATGTCCCCGATCGACTCGCAGGCGGCGATGCCGTTCGCGAAGCCGCTGACGACGTTTCCGGTCGTGGTGATGCCGTCGTCGTCGCAGTGGATGCCCCATTCGACCGGCGTGCCGAGGCCGACCACGTCGTTGTCGCGGATGATCGAACGGCCCCCGGCGATGCCCTGGATCGCGTGGATGTAGCCCGTGTCGGCGATGACGCCCGACACGCGGTTGCCGCTGACCGACCCCGAATTGTCCCAGACGCGGATGCCGATCGCGTTGTCGGCTCCGTCGACGCCGTCCACCACGTTGTCGACGATATGCACCTGCCGGTGGCCGGCGATGCCGATCGTGACGCCGACGTCCAGCGGCGAGCCGCCCGTGTCGATGACGAGGTTGCGGCGGACCATGGACCCGTCCGCGATGACCACGATGCCGCCCCCGGTGGCGCCCTCGATGCGGTTGTCCTCCACCAGGTGGCCGCCGCCTTCGCCCAGCACGATCGCCTGCAGGAAACCGCGGACGGTACAGCCGCGCACGGTCGTGTTGCGTCGCTCGACGTTGACGATGGCCCGTGCCTCGGTCGACAGCCCGCCGGCCAGCCCGCCGATCTTGTAGCCGTTGCAGTCGATCGTGACGTTGTTGGCCTGGACGTCGATCGCGAACCCGGTGGTGATCGGGGTCGCGACGTCCTGGCGCAGGCACCAGGTGCCCTGCGACGTGATGACCACGGGCAGCGAATCGATGAAAAAGGTGCAGGTGTCGAGGCTGTCGGCCGCCCTGGCGCCGGCGGGGGACAGCATCGGAAGGCAGCACAGGATGTACAGGACGACGGCACGCATTCGGACGCTCCGGAGCCGGGGGACGTCCGCAACCACGGGGAGTCCGGGCGCGGGCGGCCATTTCACGACTTTCGTCATGCGCGTCGGCGTCGCGGGACGGGCAGGATGACGCGTCCGCGGCACCCGCGCCGCGCCATCCGGGGAAAATCGCCATGACGTCACGCCGCGACCTGTTCAAGTACGCCGCCCTCGCCACCGCCGCCGCCGCGCTGCCGGCGATGGCCCACGACCACGACGCGATGCCGCCGGTCGCGAAGGCGGCGAAGCCGCTGAAGATCCTGATCCTCGGCGGCACCGGCTTCACCGGCCCGTTCCAGGTCGCGTACGCGCTCGCGCGCGGCCACCACGTGACCACGTTCAATCGCGGCAAGCGCCCGACGCCGGAATGGCCCGGCAGCGTCGAGCAGCTGCACGGCGACCGCAACACCGGCGACCTGAAGTCGCTCGAGGGCCGGCAGTGGGACGTGGTGCTCGACAACCCGACGTCGCTGCCGTTCTGGGTGCGCGACGCGGCGAAGGTGCTCAAGGGCAATGTCGGCCACTACCTGTTCATCTCGACGATCTCGGCCTATGCCGACGGCTCCGTCCACGACATGACCGAAGACGCGGCGCTGGCGCCGTACACCGGCAAGGACGCGATGGCCGAAACGCTCGAGGCGATGCGCGCGAACATGGAGCTCTACGGCCCGCTGAAGGCGCTGAGCGAAGCCGAGGTGCTGAAGCACTTCGGCGCGAAGGCGACGATCGTGCGGCCGGGCTACATCGTCGGCCCGCGCGACGAGACCGACCGCTTCACCTACTGGCCCAAGCGCATCGCCGAAGGCGGCGAGATCCTGGTACCCGGCGACGGGCAGGATCCGATCCAGATCATCGACGGCCGCGACCTCGGCGAATGGATGATCCGCCTCGCGGAAAACGGCACGACGGGCACGTTCAACGCGGTCGGCCCCGACTACACGATGACCACCGACGCGATGGTGCACGGCATCCACGCCGTCACCGGCGGCCCGGCGACGTTCACCCACGTACCGTCGACCTTCGTGATGGAGAACGAGGGCGACCTGCCGATCTGGGTGCCGCGCGCCGGCACGCCGTATTCCGGCTACGGCACCGTCAGCAACGCGAAGGCGATCGCCGCCGGCCTCACGTTCCGGCCGTTCGCGACGACGGTGCAGGACCTGATCGCGTGGTACGGCGCACTGCCGGCCGAACGCCGCGCCGAAGTCCGCGCCGGCATGACCCGCGAAAAGGAAAAGGAACTGCTCGCCGCGTTCAAGGCCTCGGCACCCGCGGGGTGATCCGTCGGTGGCCGGAGTTCCGGTTTTTGGCCACGACCGACACGAAAAACACGACAGAACACGACATGGGCAATAGCTTTCAATCGAAATGCTCTTGTCGTGTCTTCTGTCGTGCCCGGTCGTGGCTCCTTCTTCTCCGCCTTCCGCTTTCCCCCGGACCTCACCCCTCGAACGCGATCCGCACCGAGGGCGCGCTGCGCTCGGCTTCGCCGTGGTACACGGCCTCGATGTTGTTGCCGTCGGGGTCGAGCACGAACGCGGCGTAGTAGCCGGGGTGGTAGTCGCGTTCGCCCGGGGCGCCGTGGTCGCGGCCGCCGGCTTCGAGCGCGACGCGGTGGAACGCGTCGACGGCGTCGCGGTTCGTGGCCTGGAACGCGAGATGGCAGCGGCCGGTGAGGCGGCCTTCGGCCGCGTCGCTGTCGGCGGTCGACACGCACAGCTCGTCGAACCAGAAGAAATCGTCCTGCTCGCCACCGAGCGGCACGCCCAGCACCTCGAATATCGCGTCGTAGAACCGCCGGCTGGCGGCGAGGTCGGCGACGACCAGCTGCACGTGGTCGATCAGCCGGCCGCGGTGGAGTTCATGGGTCTGCATCGGGCGTCTCCTTTCGGGTGCGCTCGTCGATCACCGCCGTCACCAGGGCGCCGACGAAGAACACGAGCGCGG
>CAMPHE010000109.1 GCA_946885815.1 uncultured Arenimonas sp. | reverse complement strand
ATCTCCGACTTCATGATGCCCGGCCTGCGCGGCGACGAGCTGCTGGTGCGGCTGCACGAGCTCAGCCCGAACACGATCAAGATCCTGCTGACCGGCCAGAGCGACCTGACCGGCGTCAAGCGCGCGATCAACGACGCCAATCTCTACCGCTTCCTGGAAAAGCCCTTCCTCAACGAGGACATCGTGCTCACGGTGCGCTCGGCGATCCGCGCGTACACGCAGGAACGCGACCTCGTGCGGCAGAACGAAGTGCTGCGGCAGATGAACGCGAAGCTGGAAAGCATCGTCGCCGAGCGTACGCAGGAACTGGTCGAGAAGAACCGCGAGCTGGAAGTGCTGGCCGGCACCGACCGGCTCACCGGCCTGTACAACCGCCGCAAGCTCGACCAGATCCTCGAGGACGAGGTGGTGCGGCGCCGGCGCTACGGCAGCGGCTTCTCGGTGATCATGGCCGACCTCGACCGCTTCAAGCACGTCAACGACACGTACGGCCACGCGGTCGGCGATGTGGTGCTGGTCGAATTCGCCCGCCTGCTGAAGGAGAACACCCGCGAGGCCGACGCGCTGGCGCGCTTCGGCGGCGAGGAGTTCGTCATCGTCAGCCGGCATTCCGCGCTGGAAGGCTGCCGCGCGCTGGCGGAGAAGATGCGCGAGACCATCGCCGCGCACCGCTTCCCGACGATCGGCGAACTGACGGCCAGCTTCGGCGTCGCCGTTTGCCGCGAGGACGACACCGCCGCGACGCTGCTGGCGCGCGCCGACGCCGCGCTCTACCGCGCGAAGAAGACCGGCCGCAACCGCGTCGAGGCCGACGCGTGAACGATGGCCTGCAGCGCGCCCTGTACGAGATCGCCGCGCTGTCGGCGGCCGACAAGCCCGGGCAGGAACACTATGCGCGGCTGCACGAGATCGTCGGCCGGCTGATGCACGCGAAGAATTTCATCATCGCCACCTACGACGCCGAGGCCGGCATCATCGCGCCCGCTTACGCGGTCGACGAAGACCCGACGGAGACGCTCGACCCGTTCCCGTACGGCGAGGGCATCTCCTCGCTGGTGATCCGCAGCCGCCGGCCGTGGCTGCTCGACGACGCGCGCTACCGCCAGCTCGTCGCCGACGGCGAGATCGTCGCGCCGCGCGGCACGTCCGATTTCCACAGCTGGATGGGCGCGCCGCTGCTCGCGCAGGACCGCGTGTACGGCCTGATCATCGTGCAGAGCTACAGCGACGACGTCGCCTACACCGAGGCCGACCTGGAACTGCTGACGTACGTCGCCGGCCACGTCGCCACGCTGGTCGCGCGCTGGCAGGCGAACGAAGCGCTGGCCACGTCGGCGCGCACGCTGCGCCTGCTCGGCGACATCGGCATGGAACTCACCGGCAAGCTCGACGTGCTGTCGATCTGTCACACGCTCGAGCGCCACCTCGGTGCGCTGCTGCCGCTCGACGCGTTCGGCATCGCGCTGCTGTCGCCCGGCGGCGACCGGCTCGACTACGTGTATTACATGGAAGACGGCGTGGTCGACACGACCAGCTCGTTCCCGATCGACCATCCGACGTCGCTCGCCGCGCTGACCATCCGCGAGGACCGCGAGCTCACGCTGTTCAACGAGACCACGCTCGACCAGGCCCCCGACGCCGAGTCGATCGCGCCCACCGCGCCGATCCTGTCGGCGGTGTTCCGGCCGCTGATCGCCGCCGGCCGCCGCATCGGCGTCGCCACCGTGCAGAGCCACCTGACCGACGCCTACGAGGAGCGGCACCTGGAAGTGTTCCGCTCGGTGGTGTCGTACGCCGCGATCGCGCTGGCCAACGCCGACGCCTACGCCACCGCCGAAGCGGCGCGCGCACAGGCCGCGCAGGCGCTGGCCGAGCAGCGCCAGGCCGAGGCGCAGCTGGTGCACTCCGAGAAGATGGCGGCGCTGGGCCAGCTGATCGCCGGCGTCGCCCACGAGATCAACACGCCGATCGGCGCGATCAAGTCGAGCGGCCGCAACATCAGCGAATCGCTCGCCAGTTCGCTGCACGTGCTGCCGGAACTGGTCGACCGCCTCGACGCCGCCGCGCGCGCCGGGTTCGGCCGGCTGGTGGCGATGGCGAGCCGGCCGCGCGAAGTGCTGAGCACGCGCGAGGAACGCGTCGTGGTGCGGGAACTCACCGCGCGGCTCGAGGCGCTGGGCATCGCCCAGGCCCGCCACCGCGCCGACCTGCTCGTGCAGCTGCAGGCGCATGCCGACCTCGATGCGGTGCTGCCGCTGCTGGCGCACCCGGAGGTCGACACGATCCTCGACACGGCCTACGGCATCGCCACCATCACCACCAACGCCGACAACATCAACACCGCGGTGGACCGCGTCGCCAAGATCATCTTCGCGCTGAAGTCCTTCTCGCGCTTCGGCGGCGCGCAGGTGTGGACCGAAGCCGACCTGCGCGAAGGCGTCGAGACGGTGCTCACCATCTACCAGAACCAGATCAAGTCCGGCGTCGACCTCGTCCGCGCGTACGAGGAGGTGCCGCCGGTGCGCTGCCTGCCGGACGAGCTCAACCAGGTGTGGACCAACCTGGTGCACAACGCGCTGCAGGCGATGGACCACCGTGGCACGCTCACGGTGGGCCTGCGCCGCGACGGCGACGACGTGCGGGTATCGGTCGGCGACACCGGCTGCGGCATTCCCGACGCCATCCGCGCGCGCATCTTCGATCCGTTCTTCACCACGAAGGCGGCCGGCGAGGGCACCGGACTGGGGCTCGACATCGTCCGCAAGATCGTCGAGAAACACGGGGGCCGCATCGACGTCGACAGCGAGATCGGGCGCGGCAGCATGTTCACGGTGATCTTGCCGATCGCGGGAGCCAGGCAATGAACGAGTCAGTGAAGGAAAAGGGTGTTCTGCTGTGCGTGGACGACGAGCCCATCGTGCTCACCGCGCTGCGCGACCAGCTGCGCCGCGCGTACGGCAGCGAGTACGTGATCGACGTCGCCGAGAGCGCCGAGGAGGCGCTGGAGCTGCTCGACGAGCTCGCCGGCGAGGGCCACCGGCTGCTGGTGATCGTCAGCGACTGGCTGATGCCGGGGATGAAGGGCGACGAATTCCTGATCCACGCGCACCAGCGCTTCCCGACCGTCGTGAAGATCATGCTGTCGGGGCAGGCCGAGCAGGCGGCGGTCGACCGCGCCCGGCGCGAAGCGGGCCTGCACGAATTCCTCGCCAAGCCGTGGAATGCGCAGGAGCTGGTCGAGGCGATCAACCAGGGCCTGCGCGGCGTGGCGGGCGCGTCCACCTGAATTTCACGCGCCGACGACACCGAACGGGTATTTGTCGCGGTACAGGGGCTCCACTTCGAGGTCGACATGGCATTTCGACAGGGCGTGGCGTGGCTCGCCGCCGCCGCGCTGGCGGCTCCCGCGGTGCACGCCGACGCCGGCTTGAGCGATGACGCTCTCGACCGGCTGCTGGCGCTGAGCCTCGAGGAGCTCGACGAGGTGAAGGTGACCACCGCGTCGCCGCGCGCCGAGCGGCTGTCGGACGCGCCGGCGTCGGTGTTCGTGATCCACCGCGACGACATCCGCCGGCTCGGCATCCATTCGCTGCCCGAGGCGCTGCGGCTGGCGCCGAACCTGCAGGTCGCGCGGATCAACGCGTCGAGCCACGCGGTCACCGCGCGCGGCCTGAAGACCGACCTGGGCAACAAGCTGCTGGTGATGATCGACGGCCGGCCGATCTACACGCCGCTGTTCGCCGGCGTGCTGTGGGACATGCAGCGCGTGCCGATGGGCGAGATCGACCGGATCGAGGTCGTCAGCGGTCCCGGGGCCGCCGCGTGGGGCGCGAATGCGGTGAACGGGGTCATCAACATCGTCACGCGGCCGGCGACCGAGGCCGTCGGCGGCTACGCCAGCGGCTGGCTCGAAGAAGGCGAGCGGGGCCTGTCGGTGGGGCAGGCGTTCGCGCTGCGCGACGGCGCGGTGCGCGCCTACGCGCGGCACGTCGACATCGACGACGGCCGCAGCACCGCCGGCACGACGCTTCCCGACGGCTGGGAGCAGCAGCAGGCCGGCTTCCGCGCCGACTGGGAGCCCGAGACCGGCGAATTCACGCTGCAGGGCGACGTGATGCGGGGCGAGTCCTCGCCGCGCGCGTTCGGGCCGATCGAAGTGTCCGGCTACAACCTGCTCGCGAGCTGGACGCGTCGCACCGGGGCCGATTCGCACTGGGATGTCCGGGGCTACGTCGACGTCGTCGAGCGCTTCGACCCGCAGGTGATCGACGACCGCATGACGATCGCGGCGATCGAGACGACGCACGAATCGGTCCACGGCGCGCACCGGCTGACGTGGGGCGCCGGTTACCGGCACGGCCGCGACGAGAGCCGCCCCGGCGCGCTGGCACGGCTGGTGCCGGCCGACGCGACGCTGGAATGGGCGCATGTCTTCGTTTCCGATCAGGTCGCGCTCGGCCCGCGCGTCACGCTCGATCTCGACCTGCGGCTCGACAGCAATCCCTACACCGGCATCGAAGTGCTGCCTTCGGCACGGCTGGCGTGGCGCCCGGCGTCCGGCGGCCTGCTGTGGGGCGCGGCGTCGCGCACCGTGCGTTCGCCGTCGCGCTTCGACCGCGCGTTCCATTTCCCGGCGACCGACCCCCCGATCATCCGCGGCGGTCCCGATTTCGAGTCCGAGGTCGCCGAGGTGCTGGAAATCGGCTGGCGCGACCGGCCGACCGACTGGCTCGCGTGGTCCGTCACCGGCTTCCACCACCGCTTCAGCGGCCTGCGCGGCGGCGAGCCGGGGCCGGAGGGCGGCATCGTCATCGCCAACCGCGTCGAGGGCCGGCTGTACGGTGTCGAAGGCTGGGCGACGGTGCGGCTGCCGGAACGCTGGGAACTCGCGGCCGGCTTCATCGAGCTGCGCAAGGACCTGCGCGTGCAACCCGGATTCCCCGATCCGGGCGCCATTCGCGACCAGGGCGACGACCCGGAGCACCAGTGGCTGCTGCGCGCGACCACGCGGCTCGGCGAGCATCAGCAGCTGGCGGCGTTCGCGCGCCACGTCTCGGCGCTGCCCGACCCGCATGTGCCGGCGTACGTGCAGGTCGACGCACGCTGGAGCTGGACGCCGACGCCGCGCACCGAGCTGGGCATCGGGGTGCGCAACCTGTTCGACGACCGGCACACCGAGCAGCCGCCGTCCGGCGGTCTCGCGCCGAGCGAGTTCGGCCGCACGGCATTCGTCGACCTGAGGCTCGGGTGGTGAGGAACGCCGTGCATCGCTGGCTGCTGGTGCTGCTGCTGCTCGGCGGGGTCGCGCCCGTCGCCGCGCAGCGCACCGACCAGACGGCGGTGCACGCGGCCTACCTCGTCAATTTCCTGCGCTACGCGCACTGGCCCGAAGGCGACGCGCGGTCGCGCTGGGTGATCGCCGTGATCGGCACGCGCGAGGCGGCCGACGACATCGCCGCCGTCGTCCGCCGCGTGCCGGCGATCGCCGAGCGCCGCGTCGTGGTGCGCCATGTCGGCGTGGTCGAAGTCGCGCCGCATCGTGACGTGGCGCTGGCGGCGCTGGAGCGTTCGCTCGCCGGCGCGCACATGGTCTACGTCGCGGAGAGCCATGCCAGCTGGCATGCGACGGTGGTCGAGGCCACCGTCGGCGAGCCGGTGCTGACGGTCGGTGCCGGCCCCGGCTTCGTCGCCGCCGGCGGCATGTTCGAGCTGTTCCCGCAGGACGACCACGTCTACTTCGGCGCCAACGCCGCCGCGCTCGCGGTCTCGAAGGTGCGCGTCAGCGCCCGCGTCATCAACCTCGCGCGACCGCTGCCGCGCCGGGAGGGCTGAGTGCGCGCCCTGCACGGCCTGACGTCGGTACGCGCCAAACTGCTGGCGATCGTCGCGATCATCAGCGGCATCATCACGATCGGCATCGCCGTGGTCGTCGGGCTGCACACGTTCACCCAGGAGCGCGAGCGGCGCGCCGAACTCGTGCGGTCGCAGGCGCGCGTGGTGGCGATGAACAGCAGCGCGCCGATGGCGTTCGGCGACCGCGGCATGGCCGACGACGCGCTCGGCGCGCTGCGCGTCGTCGAAGGCATCGAGCAGGCGACGCTGCGCGGCCTGCACGGCGAGGTGATCGCTTCGATCGACGGCCCGGGCCGCCGCGACGGTGCGGGGCCGGCGGCAGGCGCCGACGTGCCGTGGCCGGAAGGCCTGCACGAGCTGCCCGGCGGCTACGCGCTGGTGCTGCCGGTGGCGGACGAAGCGGGACAGGAGCTGCCCCCTGATGATGAGCCCTACCGGCCCGATGAGGTTGCCTCCGTTGGACACGCCCCCGCCGGACAGGATGAGCGTCCCGGTGGGTGTCAGCGCGCGCCGGCACT
>CAMPHE010000108.1 GCA_946885815.1 uncultured Arenimonas sp. | reverse complement strand
GCCTCGCCGAGGCGGATGCGATCGGCCGCGAGCGCCACGGCCTGCAGCCCCGACGAACAGAAGCGGTTGATCGTCTGCGCGGCGACCGTATCGGGCAGGCCGGCCAGCAGCACGCCGATGCGGGCCACATTCATGCCCTGTTCGCCCTCGGGCATCGCGCAGCCGATGATCGCGTCGTCGAGGCGCGACAGGTCGATGCCCGGCGCGAGCGCGACCGTTTCGCGCAGTACGTGCGCCAGCAGATCGTCGGGGCGGGTATTGCGGAAGACGCCGCGCGGGGCCTTGCCGACCGGCGTGCGGGTGGCGGCGACGATGTAGGCGTCCTGGATCGATCTGGTCATCTCGGTGATTTCCTGTCCGTCAGTTCCGGAGCGGCTTGCCGGTCTTGAGCATGTGGGCGATGCGTTCCTGCGTCCTGGGCATCTGCGCGAGCGCGACGAAATGCTCGCGCTCCAGTCGCAGCAGCCAGTCCTCGTCGACCACCGCGCCCCGGTCCACTTCGCCGCCGGACAGCACCGTCGCGATGCGGCGCGACACTTCGTAGTCGTGTTCGCTGATGAAGCGGCCCTCGAGCATGTTCTCGAGCATCATCCGGAACGTCGCGATGCCGACATCGCCGGCGACCTGCACCTGCCGCACCGGCAGCGGCGGCCGGTACCCGCTCTCGGCGAGCGCCTTCGCCTGCTGTCGCGCGACGTGCAGCAGCTCCCAGGCGTTGAACACGACGACGTCGGCGTCGCGGGCGAGCTTCAGTTCCTTCGCTTCCAGCGCCGAGCCGGACACCTTGCCCATCGCCACCGTCTCGAAATACGGCTTGAGCTGCGCGAACACGTCGCCGCCCGGGCCGGCCGCGGCCGACGCCCGCACCGCGATCTCCTTCAGCCCGCCGCCGGCCGGCAGCAGGCCCACGCCCGCTTCGACCAGGCCCACGTAGCTTTCGAGCGCGAACACGGTACGGGCCGCGTGCATCTGGAATTCGCAGCCGCCGCCGAGCGCGAGGCCGCGCACCGCCGCGACCACCGGCACCAGCGCGTACTTGATGCGCTGGCTGGTGGCCTGGAACGTCGCCACCATCGCCTCGAATTCGTCGAGCTTCCCGGCCTGCAGCGAGCCGAGCGCGCCGGCGAGGTCGGCGCCGGCAGAAAACGGCTCCTTCGGCTGCCACAGCACGAGACCGTTGAAATCCTTCTCGGCGCGGTCGATCGCCTCGCCGATGCCGGCGAGCACGCCGTCCGAGACCGTGTGCATCTTGGTCTTGAACGAGAGCACGGCGATGCCGTCGCCGTCGTGCCACAGGCGCACCGCGTCGGTCTCGAACACCGTGTCGCCGGGTGCCGTGCGCTCGCCGAGCACCGGGTCGGGGAAGCGCTGGCGGTTGTAGACCGCGAGATTGGAGCGGGGCTTCATCTCGCGCTGCGCCGGGCTGAAGCTGCCGCCGGGGCCATGCACGCCGTCGCGGCCGTCGAACACCCAGTCGGGCAGCGGCGCGTCCGACATCGCGACGCCGGAAACGATGTCTTCGGCGATCCATTCGGCCACCTGTTTCCAGCCGGCCGCCTGCCAGGTCTCGAACGGGCCGAGATTCCAGCCGTAGCCCCAGCGGATCGCGAGGTCCACGTCGCGGGCGGTGTCGGCGATCGACGCGAGGTGGTACGCGCTGTAGTGGAACAGGTCGCGGAACATCGCCCACAGGAACTTCGCCTGCGGGTGGTCGCTCGCCCGGAGCCTGGCGAACTTCGCGGCCGGGTCCTTCGACTTCAGGATCTCGACGATCTCCGGCGCGGCGGTGCCGGTCGCGGGGCGGTAGTCCTTCGCTTTCAGGTCCAGGACGTGGATGTCCTTGCCCTTCTTCACGAAGATGCCGGCGCCTGCCTTCTGGCCCAGCGCGCCCTTGGCGACCAGCGCCTCCAGCCAGTCCGGGCTCTTGAAGTAGCGGTGCCACGGGTCGTCGGGAAGGGTGTCGGCCATCGTCCGGATCACGTGTGCCATCGTGTCGAGGCCGACCACGTCGGACGTGCGGTACGTCGCCGACTTCGGGCGGCCCAGCAGCGGGCCGGTGAGCGCGTCGACCTCGTCGAACCCGAGCCCGGCCGCCGCCGTGTGGTGGATCGTCGCCAGGATCGAGAACACGCCGATCCGGTTGCCGATGAAGTTCGGGGTGTCCTTCGCGTAGACGACGCCCTTGCCGAGCGTGGTGACGAGGAAAGTCTCAAGCCCTTCAAGGACTTCCGGATCGGTCTTCGCGCAGGGGATCAACTCGGCGAGGTGCATGTAGCGCGGCGGGTTGAAAAAATGCACGCCACAGAACCGGTGATGAAGTGATTCGGGAAGAACCTCCGCCAAACCATTGATTGATAACCCGGAAGTATTCGACGCCAAAATCGCGTGGGGCGCGACATACGCCTCGATCCGGTCATAAAGCGCCTTCTTCCAGTCCATCCGCTCGGCGATGGCCTCGATGACCAGATCGCAGTCGCGAAGCCGCTCGAGGTCCTGGTCGTAGTTGGCCGGCGTGATCGCGGCGGCCTTCGCCTTGCTGGCGAACGGAGCGGGGGAAAGCTTGCCGAGGTTGGCGATCGCCTTGTCGACGACGGCGTTCGGCGGCCCTTCCTTCGCGGCCAGGTCGAACAGGACGGTGTCGACGTCGGCGTTGACGAGGTGGGCGGCGATCTGCGCGCCCATCACGCCGGCACCGAGCACGGCCACCTTGCGGATGCGGAGTTGCGGCATGGGGAGCTCCGGGAGCGGAATGCGGTGAAAGGAAAGGGCGTCGCGGACGCGCGGGTTCAGCCGGCGCGCAGGCCGGCGGCGGCGAAGCGGATCAGGGCCCGCGACGCCTTCTCGCAATGGGCCTTCTCGGATACGCCCGCGGGGCGCTTGATCAGCCCGAAATCGGCCATCGCGTAGGTGAGGGCGCCGGCCGTGAAGTCGAGGCGCCAGTACAGGTCCTCCTTCGCCAGCTCCGGCAGCGCGGCGCCGATCGCCTTCGCGAATTCGCGCAGCACGTGGCCGTAGTTGTCGGACAGGAACTTGCGCAGGCGGTCGTTCTTCTCGGCGTAGGCCCGGGCGATGACGCGCACGAACGACGAGCCGCCGTGGCGGTCGATCGTCAGCGCCAGCGCCGGCTCGACGAAGGCCGCCAGGATCGCCTCGAGGTCTCCGGGCCGCTGCTCGCGCGCCTCGCGCAGCAGCGCCAGCCGGCGTTCGCTCATCTCGTCCATCCGGCGGCGGAAGACCTCGTTGACGAGGTTTTCCTTGCTGCCGAAGTGGTAGTTGACCGCGGCGATGTTGACGTCGGCGCGGCTGGTCACCTGGCGCAGGGAGGTGCCGGCGAAACCGTGCTGCGCGAAGAGTTCCTCGGCGGCGCCGAGGATGCGTTCCTTGGTGTTGAAATGGGTCGTCGACATCGGGCCAGCATTCGCTTCAAACGGGTGTTGGCGAGTCTCGCCGCGCCCGCCGGCGCTTGTCAAATGCCTGCTTGAAACAGGCGACAGTGGCGGGCGGGCTGAACCGGCGCCGGCCATGCTGCTGGAAATCCGCAGGGAATTGCGCTAAACCCACGTCCTGACGGGGATTTCGGGATAGAATCATCGGCTTCCCAACCCCTGCAACGGAGCAACACCCATGGCGCTGGAGCGCACCATTTCGATCATCAAGCCCGACGCGGTCGCGAAGAACGTGATCGGCGAGATCTACAGCCGCTTCGAGAAGGCGGGCCTGCAGGTCGTCGCGGCGAAGATGAAGCACCTGTCGCGCAAGGAAGCCGAAGGTTTCTACGCCGTGCACCGCGAGCGTCCGTTCTTCGGCGCGCTGGTCGAATTCATGACCTCGGGCCCGGTGATGATCCAGGTGCTCGAGGGCGAGAACGCCGTCGCGAAGAATCGCGAGCTGATGGGCGCGACCAATCCGAAGGAGGCCGCCGCCGGCACGATCCGCGCCGACTTCGCGCAGTCGATCGACGCCAACGCGGTGCATGGTTCCGATTCGCTCGAGAACGCCGCGATCGAGACCGCGTACTTCTTCAGCGCCACCGAACTCTGCCCGCGCTGAGCCCGTCCGAAGGAAGCCTCCCGCCGATGTCCGACAAGCGCATTCCCCTCGTGACCGCCGAACCCCGCATCGATGTCGGTGCGGCGATGGCGGCCGCGTCGTCGGGTGTGGTCGCGCCGTCGGCGGGCCGGCTGAACCTGTTCGACCTGGACCGCGCCGGGATGGAACGCTTCTTCGAGGAAGAACTCGGGGAGAAGAAGTTCCGCGCGCACCAGCTGATGAAGTGGATGTACCACCGCCACGAGACCGATTTCGGCGAGATGACCGACGTCGGCAAGGCGCTGCGCGCGAAACTCGACGACCGCTGCGAGATCCGCGCGCCCGGCGTCGTCCTCGACAAGGAATCCGCCGACGGCACCCACAAGTGGCTGCTGGGCATGGACCCGAGCAACGCCATCGAAGCCGTCTTCATCCCCGACAAGGGCCGCGGCACGCTGTGCGTGTCGAGCCAGGTCGGCTGCGGGCTGAACTGCCAGTTCTGCAGCACCGCGACGCAGGGCTTCAACCGCAACCTGTCGACCGCCGAGATCATCGGCCAGGTCTGGACGGCGTCGAAGCACCTCGGCAATCGCGCGCATCGCGACCGCAAGCTCACCAACGTGGTGATGATGGGCATGGGCGAGCCGCTGCTGAACTTCGACAACGTCGTGCGCGCGATGGGCCTGATGCGCGACGACAACGGTTTCGGCCTCGCCAACAAGCGCGTCACGCTGTCGACCGCCGGGCTCGTGCCGATGATCGACCGGCTGTCGATCGAAAGCGACGTGTCGCTCGCGGTGTCGCTGCACGCGCCCGAGGACGAGTTGCGCACCGCGCTGGTGCCGCTCAACCGGAAGTATCCGATCGACGAGCTGATGGACGCCTGCGTGCGCTACGCGCTGCGCAAGCCGCGCACGTCGATCACGTTCGAGTACACGATGATGAAGGGCGTCAACGACCGCCCCGAACATGCGCGCGCGCTCGCGGCGCTGATGCGGAAGTTCGACGCGCAGGTGCAGCGCGAGGACGCCGCCAAGGTCAACCTGATCCCGTTCAATCCGTTCGCCGGCACGCGTTTCGAGCGTTCCGACGAGTCCGACATCCGCGCGTTCCAGAAGATCCTGCTCGACCGCAAGGTGCTGACGATGGTGCGCCGCACGCGCGGCGACGACATCGACGCGGCCTGCGGCCAGCTCAAGGGGCAGGTGATGGACCGCACGCGCCGGCAGGCGGAATTCCGGCGCAGCCTCGAACAGAAGGGAGTGTCCGATGCGGCATGAGTGGATCCGTCTCGCCACGGCGAGCGTATTGCTGGTCCTGGCCGGGTGCGCGACGACCGCGTCCGGTCCGTCCGACCGGGTCGCGGCGACGGCGGGCGGCGAAGGCGACCTGTCCCGGAGCGGTCTGGCCAACGTGCGCCTCGCGCAGGCCTATCTGGCGGCGGGCAAGAACGACCTCGCGATCGACCGGGCGACGCGCGCGCTGCGCAGCGACCCCGATGCCGCCCAGGCGCACGTGGTGATGGGGCTGGTGCTCGAGAAGCTGGGTGACGGGGGCCGCGCCGGCGAACACTACCTGCGCGCCGCCAAACTGGCGCCGGAAGCCGGCTACGTTCTCAACACCGCCGGCGTCTGGCTCTGCGAGCACGCCCGGGCCGCCGAGGCGAAGGACCTGTTCCAGCGCGCGACGCAGGACCTGCTCTACAACCAGCGCCAGCAGGCGTACTTCAACGGTGGCCGCTGCGCGGCGCTGGCCGGCGACCTCGCGACCGCCGAAACCTTCCTCCGTGGCGGGCTCGCGCTGGACGCGGACGACCGCATGCTGCTGGAGCAGATGGTGCGGGTGAAGGTCAGGCAGGGCGACATGATGGGCGCCCGCGCGTTCTTCCAGCGCCGCGACGCGCTCGGCGCGCCGGGCCCGGAGATGCTCGCGCTCGCCGTGCGGATCGAGCAGGGCGCGGGCGACGAGGCGGCCGCGCGCCGCTACCGCGAACGCCTGCAGGCCGAACATCCCGGGTATGTCGCGCCCGCCGGCGGGGCGCCGTGATGGACGACAGGACCTCCACCCAGGAGTCGCTGTTCCAGGATCCGCTCGGTGTGCGGCTGCGGCTGGCCCGCGAACAGGCGGGGCTGACGATCGAGAATGTCGGCGCGCAGCTGCGGCTGCCCACGGCGATCGTGGACGCCATGGAGCGCGAGGACTGGACGCGCCTCGGCGCGACGATCTACGTGCGCAGCTACGTCGGCGGCTATCTGCGACTGCTCGGCCTGCCGGAATCGCTGCTCGCGCAGGCCGTCACGAGCGATCGCCCGGCGCCGCCGCTGGTCACGCTGGCCACGCGCT
>CAMPHE010000107.1 GCA_946885815.1 uncultured Arenimonas sp. | reverse complement strand
ACGTCGCGGTGGACGATCCGCAGCGGGCGCCCATCGCCGTCCGCGAGCTCGTGCCAGACGATCGCGCCGTCGCTCACCGGTCGGGCCACTGCGCGGCGACGGCCGCCGCGCCGAGCAGGCCGGGCTGCGGATGGATCACCGCGAGCGTCGGCACGCGCGCCATCGCCGGCGAGAACCGGCCCTTGTGTTCGAAGCGCTGGCGGAAACCGGAGTGCTGCAGTTCGCGCAGCAGCCGCGGCACGAGGCCGCCGGTCAGGAACACGCCGTCCCACGCGCCGAGCGTCAGCACCAGGTCGCCGGCGCAGGCGCCGAACACCGCGCAGAACACGTCGATCGCGCGCTGGCAGCGGGCGTCGCCGGCGGCCGCGCGGGCGGTGATGTCGGGTGCGGTCATCGGCCCCGGGTCTTCGCCGGCGAGCAGGCTCAACGCGCGATGCAGATTGACGAGGCCCATGCCGCTGACGATGCGCTCGGTGCTGACGCGGCCGAATTCCGCCGACAGCACCTGCAGGATGTCGATTTCCCCGGGCGTGCCCGGAGCGAAGCTGACATGGCCGCCTTCGGTCTGCAGCGGGTACCACGTGGCGCCGCGGCGAAGCACGCCGCCGACGCCGAGGCCGGTGCCCGGACCGATGACCGCGTAGGTGCGATCGGCGGCCGGATCGGCGTCGTGCCAGCCGACGCCGCCGAGCGGCACCACGTCGCCCGCGCGCAGCAGCGGCACCGCCATCGACTGCGCGGCGAAGTCGTTGATCAGCTTCAGCTGGTCGAGCCCGAGCGCCTGCCGCACGCGCGCGCCGGCGATCACCCACGGATGGTTGGTGATGCGCGCGTCCTCGCCTTCGACGCGGCCGGCGACGGCGATGACGGCGCGCCCGGGGCGGGCACCGACCTCGTCGAGGTAACGGCGCGCGGCGTCGGCGAGCGAGGGGAAGCCGGCGACGGCGAACTCGCGGATGTGCGAAAGGTGCGTAGGAGCGGCTTCAGCCGCGATGGCTCGCCCGTTCGCGGTGGTGTCCGCGGTCGCGGCTGAAGCCGCTCCTACGGGGTGGGGAAGCATCGCCGTCAGCGCGAAGCGCGCGTTCGTCCCGCCGATGTCGGCGAGCAGCACCGGCGCGCTCATTCGCCCGTCCCGGTATCGAGGAACGACGGCAGCAGCGGCGCCGCGTCGGCCGGGCCCCATGAGCCGGCGGGGTAGGGATGCACCGGCGTGCCGGCGGCGTCCCACGCGGCGGTGATCGAATCGATCCAGCGCCATGCCGCCTCGACCTCGTCGTCGCGCACGAACAGCGTCTGGTTGCCGCGCAGCGCGTCGATCAGCAGCCGCTCGTAGGCGATGCGGCGCTGCGGCGACGGCTGCTGCAGGTCCAGCGACATCGGCTGCAGCTCCAGCGCGCCCCATTCCGGCGCCGCGAGGCTGCTCATCAGGCCCAGTTCGATGTGTTCCTCCGGCTGCAGCTGCACGCGCAGCCGGTTCGGAGTCGCGCCGCGCGCGTCGGGCCGGTCGAACAGCCAGTGCGAGACCGGGCGGAACGTCACCTGCACCTCGCTCGTGCGCTCGGCCATCCGCTTGCCGGTGACCAGCCGGAACGGCACGCCGGCCCAGCGCCAGTTGTCGATATGCGCTTCGATCGCGACGAAGGTCTCGACCTGCGACGTGTGGCGGAAGCCCGGCACCGCCTTGCCGGCGACGACACCGTCGCCGTAGCGCCCGCGCACCGTGCGTTCACCGACGTCGGCCGCCGTCATCGGCCGCAGCGCGCGCAGCACCTTGCGCTTCTCGTCGCGGATGCTGTCGGCGTCCAGTGCCGCCGGCGGTTCCATCGCGATCAGCGCCAGCAGCTGCAGCATGTGGTTCTGCACCATGTCGCGCAGCGCGCCGTAATCGGCGTAATAACCCTCGCGCCCGTCGACGCCGGCGGTCTCGGCGACGAGGATGTCGACCGACTCGATCCAGCGGTGGTGCCACACCGCCTCCAGCAGCGTGTTGCCGAGCCGCAGCGCCATCAGGTTCTGCACCGGCGCCTTGCCGAGGTAATGGTCGATGCGGAAGATCCGCGATTCGTCCGCACAGCGCGCCAGCTCGCGGTTGATCTCGCGGGCCGTCTCGAGGCTGCGGCCGATCGGCTTTTCCAGCACCAGCCGCGACGGCGCGTCGAGCAGCCCGGCGCGCGCGAGGCCGTGGCAGGCCGGCACGAACAGGTCGGGCGGCGTCGACAGGTAGCTGACCACCGGGCGGCCCGCATGCGGCGCCAGCGCGGCCGCGAGGCCCTCGGGATCGGACAGGTCGGCGGCCTGGTAGGTGGTGCGCGACATCAGTCCGTCGAACGTCGGGGCGTCCTTCGCCTCGCGGCCGAGGCGCTCGCGCATCCAGTCACGGAAGGCGTCGTCGGTGAACTCGTGACGCCCGATCGCGACCAGCGAGAAGTCCGGCGGCAGCAGCCGGTCGCGCCACAGGTGCAGCAGCGACGGAAACAGGTAACGCCGCGCCAGGTCGCCGGTGGCGCCGAACAGCAACAGCCGATCGAGCATGGGCACGCGCGCGGGATCCTCTCGGGTCGGGACGGCATCGTCCGCGATCGCCCGAGCTTAGCGCAGGGGCGTGCGACGGGAGGCTGAATTCGTATGCGTTGAAGGGACGCGTCGGGCGGTGCCGACGCGACTCGGTCTGGTTCAAGGCCGTGAAACCAGATCCCAGGTCGCGGATCGCGAAACCAACCGGCAAAAAGCTTGCGGAGGGGGCCGACTGGCGGAAATATCACCTGTACGCCGTGTCGATCGTCGCAGGGGATACTTCGTGAAGCGTTCGCTGTTTTCATGCACGAAGTCGCGTACGACTACGACTTCAACGGCAACGTCGCCGCCATCACCGACGGCCCGCCGGGGCAGTGCGGCGTACCGATTGGCCGCGCAGCATCTCGCAACCGAAGGAGTGATGGATCGATGATGCGTCCTGGCGCGGAGCTACGGTTCCTACTCGTCCTCGGCATCGTTATGCTCGGCGGAGTTTTTGCGTGCGGATTGGTCTGGTTTGTTTCTACATCTGACTATCCCGCTAAGGCGTCGGCATTTGCTTACTTGAGAACCTGGTGGCTATTCGTCGTCGCCTACGTCGCGTATGCGGTCGCCATCCTGATTTCCTGGCCCTTCGTGACAAAAGCTGCTGGAAATCGTCCCGCCAAGCGCATGCGCCCCACCGATCCAAGCTAGCCGGGACCGCAGCAGAAGCGGTCGTGCAGGCGGCAGCTGCCCTACGACTCCGGTGATCGGGACAGTCTTGGCAGTGGTGCGGCAAAGCCGTGAGCCGGGCTGAATTCTGGGCCGAACGCCGGCCGTCCCATCCGCCGGTATACTGCCCCGTCCCGCCTTCGCGGCGGTGGGTTACGTCCTTGCCGATCAACGACTTGGACGCGCCCGAGTCCCGATTCCACCGTTTTGCGGGGCCCAGCGGGGCTCCGCGGAGGCAGCGCCGCCGCATGCGTCTTTCCACGATCAAGCTTTCCGGCTTCAAGTCGTTCGTCGACCCCACCGTGCTGCACCTGCCGACCAACATGACCGGCGTCGTCGGTCCGAACGGCTGCGGCAAGTCCAACATCATCGACGCGGTGCGCTGGGTGATGGGCGAGAGTTCGGCCAGCCGCCTGCGCGGCGATTCGCTCACCGACGTGATCTTCTCCGGCTCGTCGTCGCGCAAGCCGGTGAGCCAGGCGCAGGTCGAGCTGGTGTTCGACAACTCGGAAGGCACGATCGGCGGCGAATACGCGCGCTATGCCGAGATCTCGGTCAAGCGCATGGTCAGCCGCGACGGCCAGAGCGTCTACTACCTCAACGGCGCGCGCTGCCGCCGCCGCGACATCACCGACCTGTTCCTCGGCACCGGCCTCGGCGCGCGCAGCTATTCGATCATCGAGCAGGGAATGATTTCCCAGATCATCGAGGCGCGGCCCGAAGACCTGCGCGTGTACCTCGAGGAAGCCGCCGGCATCTCCAAGTACAAGGAGCGGCGCAAGGAGACCGAATCGCGCATCAAGGCGACGCGCGAGAACCTCGACCGCCTCGGCGACCTGCGCGAGGAGGTCGACAAGCAGCTCGACCACCTGAAGCGCCAGGCGCGTGCCGCCGAGCAGTACCAGGCCCTGCAGGCCGACCGGCTGCAGCGCGACGCGCAGCTCAAGGCGCTGGAATTCCGCCGTTTCGACGCCGACCTGAAGGCGCTGCACGAAGCGCTGACGGCCGACGAGGTGAAGCTGCAGCAGATCCTCGCCGACCAGCGCCACGCCGAGGCGCAGATCGAGCAGTGCCGCGGCCAGCAGGGCGAGGCCAGCGAGGCGCTCGGACGCGCGCAGGCCGAGGTCTACCGCGTCGGCGGCGAGCTGGCGCGCATCGAGCAGCAGATCCAGCACCAGAAGGAGCTGCGGCAGCGGCTGGAATCGGCGCGCGCCGAGGCCGACGCCGCGTTCGCGCAGGTCGGCGAGCACATCGGCGGCGACGAGCGCCAGCTCGCGGAGCTGCACAACGCGATCGCGGCCGACGAGCCGCGGCTCGCGACGCTGCGCACGGAGGACGCCGGCCGCCAGGAATCGCTGAAGACCGCCGAGCAGGCGCTGCTCGACTGGCAGCAGCAGTGGGACGCCTACGCGAAGGCGCAGGCCGAGGCCGCGCGCTGGGCCGAAGTCGAACGCACGAAGATCGAATACCTCGAGCGCCAGGCGCTCGATGCAGGCCGCCGCCGAGAGGCGCTCGCGAATGAACGCGGCACGCTGGACACCGCCGCGCTCGCCGCCGCGCTGGCGACGCTGACCACCGACCACGACACGCAGAAGGGCAGCCTCGACGCGCTGGGCACCACGCTCGACGAGCGCAAGTCCAGCCTCGCGACGCTGCAGGAACAGCAGCGCCAGCAGCAGGGCGAACTGGCCGACGTGCGCAAGGCGGCGCAGGCCGCGCGCGGCCGGCTGTCGTCGCTCGAAGCGCTGCAGCACGCGGCGCTGGGGCAGGAGAAGAACGTCGCGCTCGACTGGCTGAAGGCGCAGGGCCTCGCCGATCGCCCGCGGCTCGGCGAGGCGCTGCAGGTCGACGCCGGCTGGGAGACCGCGGTCGAGACCGTGCTCGGCAGCCTGCTCGAAGCGGTCACGGTCGACGCGCCGCAGGACTTCCTCGACGCGCTGGCCTCGCTGGCTCAGGGGCGCGTCGCGCTGGTCGCGGCGGGCGGCGGCGAGATCGATGTCCCGGGCGGTTCGCTCGCCGCGAAGGTGCGCGGGCCGGCGGCGATCCGCCGGCTGCTCGCGGACGTGCGCGCGGTCGACGACCTCGCGGGGGCGCGGAGTCTCGCGCTGCGCGACGGCGAAGCGGCGGTCGCGCGCAGCGGCGAATGGCTCGGCGACGGCTGGGTGCGCGCGCTGCGAAGCGGCGAGGCGCAGCAGGGCGCGCTGGCGCGCGAACGCGAGATCCAGTCGCTGCGCGCCGAGATCGAAACGCTCGGCAAGCGCGAGCAGGCGCTCAACGAGGGACTGACCCTGATGCGCGACCGGCTGCTCGAGGCCGAGCAGCACCGCGAGGATGCGCAGCGCGCGCTGTATCTCGCGCATCGCGGCGTCTCCGAACTGGCCGGACAGCTGCAGTCGCAGCAGGGCCGGTTGGAATCGGCGCAGGCGCGCGTCGCCCGCATCGACGCCGACCTGCAGGCGCTCGGCACCACGCTCGAGGAATCGCAGGGCGCGACCCGCGAGGCCCGCGGCCGGCTGGAGCAGGCGGTCGCGAAAATGGGCGAGCTCGAATCGCAGCGCCAGCAGCTCGACGCCGACCGCCGCCGCCTCGGCGAGGCGCGCGACGCGGCGCGCAATACCGCCCGGGAGGCCCGCGACGCCGCGCACCAGCTGGCGCTGACGCTCGAATCGCAGCGCGCGCGGGTGATCGCGCTGAGCCAGTCGCTGGCGCGGATGGGCAGCCAGAAGGCGCAGCTGGAAGTGCGGCTCAACGAACTGGTCGCGCAGCTCGCCGACGGCGACGCGCCCGTCGTGGCGCTGCAGGCGCAGCGGCAGGCGGCGCTCGACCAGCGCGTGATCGTCGAGAAGGACCTCGCCGCGGCGCGCTCCACGCTCGACGGCATCGAACAGGAACTGCGCGCCTACGAACAGACGCGCCAGCAGCGCGACCAGCAGGCGCTGGCCCAGCGCGAGGCGATCTCGGCGCGGCGGCTGGAGGAGCAGGGCCTGAGCCTGCGCGCCGGGCAGCTGTCGGAAGCCGTCGCGGCCGCCGGGCTGTCGCTCGACGAGGTGATCGCCGGGCTGCCGGAGAACGCCGATGTCGAGGCGTGGACGAAGGCGCTGGGCGACATCGACGCGAAGATGCGCCGGCTGGAACCGGTGAACCTCGCCG
>CAMPHE010000106.1 GCA_946885815.1 uncultured Arenimonas sp. | reverse complement strand
GTAGTCGACGTAGCGCTCGAAGCCGAAGCCGTCCTCGAACACGAAGTCGAGCATGCCGGTGCGGCCGGGGTCGGTGTCGGTCCAGATGTGGGAGCGGTAGCTCAGGTAGCCGTTGGGCTTGCCGTCGGTGAACGGCGAATCGGCGAACAGCGCCGTGGCCACCGGCTGCAGCGCCAGCGACGTGCGGAACTTCTTCACCATGTCCGCTTCGTCGCGGAAATCGAGGTTCACCTGCACGGTGCAGGTGCGCGTCATCATGTCGAGGCCGAGCGAGCCGCGGCGCGGCATGTAGTCGCGCATGATCCGGTAGCGGCCCTTCGGCATCCACGGCATCTCCTCGCGGCTCCATTTCGGCTGGAAGCCCATGCCGAGGAAGCCGAGCCCGAGTTCGTCGCCGACCGTCTTCACCTCGTGCAGGTGCTGGTGCGTCTCGGCGCAGGTCTGGTGGATGTTCTCGAGCATCGCGCCGCTGAGTTCCAGCTGGCCGGCGGGTTCGAGGGTCACCGACGCGCCGTCGCGGGCGAGCGCGATCAGCTTTCCCTTCTCCTCGACCGGCTGCCAGCCGAAGCGCGTCAGGCCGCGCAGCAGCGCTTCGATGCCGCGCTCGCCTTCCCACGTGGGCGGACGCAGGTCGTCGAGCCGGAAACCGAATTTCTCGTGCTCGGTGCCGATGCGCCAGGCGTCGACCGGCTTGCTTCCGGACGCGAGGTAATCGACGAGCTGGCCGCGGTCGTCGATCGGCGACGCCTTGTCGTGGCTGGGTCCGGACATCGAGGGTTTCCGCGGGGCGACAAGGGGCGCCAAGCTTAGCCCGGCCGATGGATGCGCGGCGTTCCGCGGGCGCGGCCGCTCCGTTGCGGCCGTGTCGGCGGAATTGGTCGCGGCGGGCGGCGACGGCTTAGGATCGACGGCATGCGGCGGCGCCTTCACCTCCTCCTCCTCCTGTCGTGCACATCGATGCCGGCCGCCGCCGGCGATGACGCGCGGACGCTGGAACGCGGCAACGGCCCCGAGCCCTCGACGCTCGACGCGCACCGTTGCCCGGAGGTCGCGTGCGCGAACGTGCTGCGCGACCTGTACGAGGGGCTCGTCGCGGAGGATGGCGCCGGCCGGCTGATCCCGGGCATCGCCGAAGCGTGGGCCCAGTCCGCGGATGGCCGCGCCTGGACGTTCCACCTGCGCGAGGGGCTGCGCTGGTCGAACGGCGAGGCCCTGGACGCGCCGCAGGTCGTCGCGAGTTTCCGCCGGGCCTTCACCCCGGCGACCGCCGCGCCGTTCGCGGCGCAGTTCGACGCGATCGCGAACGCGGGCGACGTGCAGCGCGGCCTCGTGCCGCCGTCGGCGCTCGGCGTGGCGGCGCCCGATGCGCGCACGGTCGTGTTCACGGTCACGCGCAGCGTCGACCTGCCGCGGCTGCTGACGCTGCCGACCGCATGGCCGGTGCATCTGCCGTCGGTGGCGCGCCACGGCGCGCGGCATACGCGACCGGGAAACCTCGTCGGCAACGGTGCGTACCGGCTGGCCGCGTGGCTGCCGCAGGCGTCGATCACGCTGGAGCGCAATCCGCATTTCCGCGAACCCGCGCCGATCGCGCGCGTGCGGTTCCACGTGACCGAGGACGCGTCGAGCGAGCTGAAGCGTTTCGAGGCGGGCGGCCTGCACCTCACCGAGACGGTGCCGCCGCAGCCACTGGCTTCGCTGCGCGAGCGGTTCGGCGGGCAGCTGCGGATCGCGCCGTATCTCGGCTCGTTCTGGCTCGGACTGAACGTGACGCGCCCGCCGTTCCGCGACGCGCCGGCACTGCGCGAGGCGCTGTCGCTGGCGATCGATCGCGACATCCTGACGCGCCACGTCACCGGTCTCGGCGAATCGCCGGCGTACGGCGTGGTGCCGCCGGGGATCGCCGACTACGTGCCGGCGGCGCTGCCGTGGGCGGCGGCGACGCAGCGCGCGCGCGAGTCGCGGGCGCGGGCGCTGCTGGCGCGCGCCGGTTACACGGCGGAGCGGCCGCTGGAAGTCGAGCTGCGCTACAACACGTCGACGCCGCACCGGCGCCTCGCGCTCGCGGTCGCGGCGATGTGGCGCGAGGTGCTCGGCGCGCGCGTGCGGCTGCGCAACGAGGAATGGAAGGTGTTCGTCGGCACGCGGCGGCAGCGGGCGATCACGCAGGTGTTCCGCGGCGGCTGGATCGCCGACGTCGACGACGCGCGCGGCTTCCTCGACATCTTCCGTGCCGATGCCGCGTCCAACTGGAGCGGCGTGGACGATCCGGCATTCGAACGGCTGCTCGACGCGGCCGACGCCGCGCCCACGCTCGAGGCGCGCGCCGCGCGCCTGCGCGAGGCCGAAGGGCGGCTGCTGTCGCTGCACGCCGTGGTGCCGGTGTACTTCTACACCTCGCGCCACCTGGTGCGGCCGGACGTCCGCGGCTTCGAGGCCAATCCGCTCGACCGCCATCCGTCGCGGTTCCTGTCGCTCGCCGACTGACCGTCCGTCGACCGCGCGGCGGACCTCAGCGCCGGCGCGACCGCGCGTACGCCTCGCGCCAGCGGCGGATCTCGGCGGGATCGAGGGTGGCGCGACGGTGCACGTCGCCGCCGAGGGACTCCCACGCGGTGCGCGCGACCCCGTACATCGGGAAATAGACGGCGCCGGCGACCAGGGCGTACTTGATGTGCTCGGGCTCGAGCGAGTCGAGGTGTTCGAACCGGATCACGCGTGCCGCGAGCCCGATGTCCGGCAGGATCGCGGCCAGCAGGGTCGTCACCAGCATCACCGGAATCAGCAGGAAGATCGGGCCGAGCATCTCCAGCCACATCACGGCCGCGTCGCCCGGCGGCCGCGCGAGCCGCCCGAGGCTACGCAGGACCAGCGGCGCCTGCGCCATCGCGACGGCGACCAGATCCGGCCGTTGCCTGCCGCCGCCGCTCGCGACCCAGAGCATCAGCGCCAGGATCGACGCGTGCCCCACCACGCTCCAGAAGATGCCGCGCGCGCCGCGCGGCGTGATCGCGCCCACGACCATCGTCACGAGGAAGAACTGCAGCGCGACGGCGACCACCAGCGCCAGCAGCAGCCGGTCGGAAAGCCACGGCGCGAACAGGTACGCCGCGACGTAAACGGCCCCGACGACGAACTCGCCGCCGGCGTCGTGCAGCAGGCGCGCGCGGAACGAATCGGGGCGGGTGGCGGCCCGGGCAGTCATCGCCCCCATTGTGACCCCGCGACGCGACACGGTGGGCACGGCCGCCGCGGTAGGCTCCCCGCCCATGTCCCGCCCGAAGCACCATCGCGCATCGACGGCACCCCGCGGATTCGCGGTGATCGCGCTGGCCCTGCTCGCCGGCGCCTGCGGCCCCGGCGGCGGCGACGCCGGATCGCCGGCCGGCCACGTCGAGCCGTTCGCACCCACGACGGCGATGCGCGCGGCCGCCGTCGCCACGACGGATGTGGAGGCGATGCTCGACGCCCTGTCGCGGATCGAAGGCTGGCACGCGCGCGAACGCACCGGCCTCACGTCGGCGCTGCGCGGCGGCGTGCCGGTGGCCGAACTCGACGCGGCCGAGGCGCGGCTCGGCTGTCGCCTTCCCCACGACCTGCGCGCGCTGTGGCGCTGGCGCGATGGACACACCGATGCCGATGGCGGCGCCGCGTTCGCGTGGTATCACCAGCTGCTGCCGCTGCACGAGGCGCTCGCGCAGCACGACGCGCTGCGCGCGACGCCGCGTTCCGGCTGGCACGCGTCGTGGCTGCCGGTGCTGTACTTCGAGGGCGAGTGGTACTTCGTCGAATGCGGGACGCGACCGACCGCCGCCAGCCCGCTGATGTACTACTTCGCCGAGTCCGGGCCGGCGCCGGCTTACGCCAGTCTCGGCACGTATGTCGCGACGATGGCCGAGGCGATGGCCACCGGCGCGGTCACGCATGCCGGCGACGGCCTCGACGCGGACGAAGCGGCGCTCGCGGCGATCCACGCGCGGCGCAATCCCGGCCTGCCATTCCCGTACCACGTGGCGGATAATGCCGCCGACGTCCCGGGGGAGCCGAAGCGATGAAGACCGGAAGCTGCCATTGCGGCGCCGTGCGTTTCGAGGTCGACGGCGAGCCCGCCGACGCGGTGGAGTGCAACTGCTCGCACTGCAGCCGCAAGGGCTTCCTGCTGTGGTTCGTGCCGCGCGCGGCGCTGCGGATCGTGCAGGGCGACGACGCGACGACGACGTACACCTTCAACCGCCACGCCATCGACCACCGCTTCTGCCGCGTCTGCGGCTGCCAGCCGTTCGGGCTCGGCCGGATGCCGGACGGGTCGGAGACCGCGGCGATCAACGTGCGCTGCGTCGACGACGTCGATCTCGCGACACTGCCCCGCACCGCGGTCGACGGCCGTTCGTTCTGACGCCGCCGTGACGAAGGCGGCCGCGATCGCGTTGGCGCTCCTGCTCGCCGGCTGCGCGACCGCGCCGGTCCGCGTGCAATCGGCGACCGCGCTCGCCGCGCATCGCGACACCCCGGTGATCGTCGCCGGCGCGCGCACGGGGCCGGCGAAACTCGGCGACTTCATCCGGGTCGACGCGCAACCGGTCTATTTCGCCGCCGACGTCGCCGGCGACGCGCCGTATGGCGCCGAACTGGTTGTCGAGGGCGTGCTGCGCCACGTCGAGCCGCCGGCCGAACCGGGCTGCGGCGACGGCTGCGAGCGGGCCGGGATGCCGCCGCACTGGCGGCTGGACGACGCGCGCCGCGTCCGATGAAGCGCGGCGCCGGTCGCGCCCTCGAGGCGCTGGTGACCCTGTGGCTGCTGGCGACACTGTGCTTCGTGCTGCTGCGCGCGGCGCCGGGCGGCCCGTTCGACACCGAGAAGGCCGCGCCGCCGGAAGTGGAAGCCGCGCTCGCCGCGCAGTACCGCCTCGACCAGCCGCTGCCGGTGCAGTACGCCCGCTGGCTCGCCGACGTCGCCCGCGGCGACCTCGGACCGTCGTTCCAGTACCCCGATTACACGGTCAATGAACTGCTCGCCGCGAGCGTGCCGATCTCGCTGGTCAACGGCGGCGCGGCGCTGGCGCTGGCGCTGCTGGTCGGCGTGCCGCTCGGCGTGTGGTCGGCACTGCGCGCGGGCCGGTGGGTCGACCGCGTGCTGATGTTCGGCGCCGGCCTCGGGCTGGCGGTGCCGAAGTTCGTCGCCGCGCCGCTGCTGATCCTCGTGTTCGCCGTGACGCTGCGCTGGCTGCCCGCCGGCGGCTGGGACGGCACGTGGCGCAGCGCGGTGCTGCCGGTGGTCGCGCTGGCGCTGCCCAACCTCGCCTACTGCGCGCGGCTGACGCGCGCGGCGCTGCTCGAAGTGCTCGGCGCCGACTACATCCGCGCCGCGCGCGGCCGCGGCATCGACGGCGCGCGGCTGCTGTTCTTCCATGTGCTGCGGCCGGGCCTGCTGCCGGTAGTGGCGTGGCTGAGCCCGGCGCTGATCAACGTCGCCAGCGGCTCGGCGATCGTCGAGCAGGTGTTCGGTATCCCGGGCATCGGCCGCTATTTCGTGCAGGGCGCGCTCAATCGCGACTACACGCTGGTGCTCGGCGTGGTGCTGGTGGTCGGGGTCGCGATCGTGATCATCAATGTCGCGGTCGACGCGACGCGGGCCTGGATGGATCCGCGCCTGCGCGACGCGTAGGAGCGGCTTCAGCCGCGACCCCGCGGTCGTCGAAAGAGCGGTCGCGGCTGAAGCCGCTCCTACGGCAGGTCCAGCCAGCCCGCGATCACGCCGCGCGCTTCCTCGACGCCGAGTTTGGACTCGCCCGAAAACACCTGCACTGTCCCGCGCGTTCCAAGGTCCTTGCGCACCTTCAGCAGGATGTTGCCCTGTTCGCCGCGGCCGAGCTTGTCGGCCTTCGTCAGCAGGCAGTGCGCCGGGATGCCGCGGCGGAAGGCGAAATCGAGCATCTGCAGGTCGTACTCGCGCAGCGGGTGGCGGATGTCCATCACCACCACGAGGCCGACGAGCTGCGCGCGCTCGTGGAAGTAACGGTTGATCGTTTCCTTCCACGCCTCCCGCATCGCCTCGGGCACCTTCGCGTAGCCGTAGCCCGGCAGGTCGACGAGGTAGCGGTCCGGGGCGACGTCGAAATAGTTCAGCGCCTGCGTGCGGCCCGGCGTCTTCGAGACGCGGGCCAGGCCGCCCTGGTTGGTCAGTGCGTTGAGCGCGCTCGACTTGCCGGCGTTCGACCGGCCGGCGAACACCACCTCCCGGCCGTCGGACGGCGGGAGCTGGCGCACCGGCGGATGCTGGTCTGCCGCGGCGTCGCCGAAGCCCGCGAAGCGCTCGCGTCCCGTGATCCACGCAAGGTCTTCTCCGCCGTGGTGGAGGAAAGCGTCCAGTCCTTTGAGTCCCTTGGGTCCCTTACGTCCGTTATGTACTTGGAGTCCCTCGAATCCCTGGGAC
>CAMPHE010000105.1 GCA_946885815.1 uncultured Arenimonas sp. | reverse complement strand
CGCCGCGCGCGCGCACGACGCGCAGCTGATCGCCAAGGTGCAGGCGTACCTGAAGGACTACGACACGTCGAAGATCGACGTGCGCATCCTCGCGCCGGTGGAGGCGATGAAGCTGTCGCTGCAGCGCATCCGCGACGGCCTCGACACGATCTCGGTCACCGGCAACGTGCTGCGCGACTACCTGACCGACCTGTTCCCGATCCTGGAGCTCGGCACCAGCGCGAAGATGCTGTCGATCGTGCCGCTGATGGCCGGCGGCGGCCTGTTCGAGACCGGCGCCGGCGGCTCGGCGCCGAAGCACGTGCAGCAGTTCGTCGAGGAGAACTACCTGCGCTGGGATTCGCTCGGCGAATTCCTCGCGCTCGCCGCGTCGCTCGACCACATCGCCGAACGCTGGCTCAACACTCCCGCGCCGGTGCTGGCGAAGACGCTGGACGTCGCCAACGGCCGCATCCTCGACGAGGACCGCGGCCCGGCCCGCAAGGTCGGCGGCCTCGACAACCGCGGCAGCCACTTCTACCTGGCGCTGTACTGGGCGCAGGCGCTCGCGGCGCAGGACGACGACACGGCGCTGAAGGCGCGCTTCGCCCCGCTGGCGAAGGCGCTGGCGGACGACGAAGCGAAGATCGTCGCCGAACTCGCGGCGGTGCAGGGCCGGCCGGTCGACATCGGCGGCTACTACCGGCCGGATCCGGCGAAGGTGCGGGCGGCGATGCGGCCGAGCGGCACGTTGAACCAGCTCATCGACGGGGTTTGAGGCTCACCCTCAGCTCCGCCGTCCCTGCAGGACCGCCATCAGCTGCCCGATGTCGGGCGGCTTGAGCAGATGATGGTCGAACCCGGCTTCCGCCACGCGCTGGCGGTCGTCGGGCTGGCCCCAGCCGGTGAGCGCGATCAGCATCATCGCGGCGTTTTCGGGGTCGCTGCGCAGCCGCTGCGCGAGTTCGCAGCCGTCCATGCCCGGCATGCCGATGTCGAGGATCGCCACCGGCGGGCGGTCGCGCGCGATCAGTTCCAGCGCGCGCGTGGCGTCGTAGGCCACGTCGGTCGTCGCGCCGACCGCATCGAGATACATCGCGAGTGAATTGGCGGCGTCCTCGTTGTCGTCGACGATCAGGATCGGGCCCGGCAGCGGCTGCGGTTCGGGCGCGCCGGCACGCGCATCGGGGACGCGCGACGTCGCGCCGTCGGCGATCGGCAGCTCCACGATCACCTCGGTGCCGGTGCCGATGCCGTCGCTCGCCGCGCGGACACGGCCGCCGTGCATGTCCACCAGCGTCTTGACGAGCGTGAGGCCGATGCCGAGACCGCCCTGCGCCGCGCGCGCCGTGCCGCTGACCTGCACGAACATGCCGAAGATCTGATCGAGCATCTCCGGCGGCACGCCGACGCCGTTGTCGCGGATGCTCACCTGCGCGACGTCGTTGACACCGCGGGCCCGCACGACGATGCGGCCGCCTCCCGCCGGCGTGTAGCGCACGGCATTGTTCAGCAGGTTGGAGAACACCTGCGTCAGTCGCACGCGATCGCCCAGCAGCGGGCAGTCGCCGGCCGGCAGGTCGACGACGAGCTCGTGGCCGGCGGCCTGCATCTGCGGTCGCGCCAGTTCGATCGCCTCGGACAGGACCTCCGCCAGCTGCACCGGTTCCGGGCGCAGTTCGATCTTGCCGCGCGTGATGCGCGACACCTCCATCAGGTCGTCGATCAGGCGGACCATGTGGTCGACCTGGCGCTGCATCATCTCGTAGAAATCGCGCGCCTCTTCCGGCGGCACGTTCATCTGCGACAGCATCGCCAGCGCGGTCGCGAGCGGCGACAGCGGGTTGCGCAGTTCGTGCGCGAGGGTGGCGAGGAATTCGGTCTTGCGCTGGTCGGCCTCGCGCAGCCCGGCGAGCAGGTCGCGCATCTCGTACTGGCGCGTGCGCGCACGCAGCGCGCTGCGCACGGTGCTGATCAGCGCGGACACGCGCAGCGGCCGCTCGATCACCGTCACGTTGGCCAGCAGGTCCATCGCCTCGACGATGACGTTCGAGTCGGCGCCGGTGCGCGCCAGCACGAGCACCGGCAGGTCGGACCACGGCGGCTGCGCGCCGAGCGCGGCGAGCACCGCGGCGAACCCCGTTTCGACCAGGACTTCCTCGGCGATCAGCACCGCGGCGGCACCGCGGCCCATCTCGCGCACGAGTTCGTCGAGACTGCCGCAGGCGATGGCGTCCATGCCGCTCCGGCCCAGCACCTCGACGGCGAGCATGGCGTCCTTGGTCGTGGTCGCCCGCAGCAGCACGCGCCGTTCGGACAGCCGGTCGCCGGTTCCGCTCATCGCGAAGGCGGGTCGCTGATCGGCACGGGCACGCCGGTGAGGATGCCGCGGAACTGGCGCAGCGGCTCGCCGACGTGCAGGCCGTCGGCGGTCATCCGGAAGTCGCGGATCGTGCGCTCGTGCGCGCCGCCGCGCTTCTTCATCACGGAGATCGCCTGGCGCACCTCGCCGTCGGATTCGAAATAGCGCAGCAGCACCACCGCGTCGGCCAGATAGCTCGCGTCCACCGGCGACTGCATCTGCGAGCCGATCAGGCCGTGCTGCGCGCCGACCATCAGCGTGGCGACGCCGGCCTGTCCCAGGTACGTCAGCAGCTCGTGCAGCTGCACGATCAGGAAGCGTTCGTCGGGCATCGCGTTCAGATAGCCGTTGAGGCTGTCGATGACGACCACCGACACGCCGCGCTCGCGCACCGCCTCGCGGATGTCGTGCACCAGCTCGCCCGGCGACAGCTCCGCCGGATCGACCTGCCGCAGGGAGATGTGGCCCGACGCGATCCACGGCGCGAGGTCCATGCCCATCCCCGCGCAGCGGGTGGTGAGCGTGTTGATGCTCTCGTCGAAGACGTACAGCGCGGCGCATTCGCCGCGCTGCGCCGCGGCGAGTGCGAACTGCACCGCGACCGTCGACTTGCCGGTGCCGGGCGCGCCGACGAACAGCGTGCTGGTGCCCTTCTCCAGGCCGCCGCCCAGCAGCTCGTCGAGCGGCGCGATGCCGCTCGGCAGCTTGCGGCGGTCGGCCGGGTGGGGGTGCTCGGCGGCGATCAGCCGCGGGAACACGACCAGGCCGCCTTCCACGATCTTGTAGTCGTGGAAGCCGCCGCGGAACGGCTGGCCACGATACTTCACCACCATCAGGCGGCGGCGCGGCGTGCCGTAGTCGGCCTGCAGCTGCTCCAGCCGCAGCACCGCGTGGGCGATGCTCTGCACGTGCAGGTCGTGGGTCTGCGCCGTCATGTCGTCGAGCAGCAGCACGGTGCAGGTGCGGCCGCCGAGGAACTGCTTGAGCGCGAGGATCTGCCGGCGATAGCGCAGCGAATTGCCGGCCAGCAGCCGCAGTTCCGACAGCGAATCGAAGACCACGCGGGTCGGGCGCAGGCGCTCGACGTCGTCGATGATGCGTCGCGTGGTCTCGCCCAGTTCCATCTCCGAGGGGTGGAACATCGTGTACTGCTCGTCCGGCTGCAGGGCTTCCTGTGTCGGCAGCAGTTCGCGCATGTGCACGCCGCTCAGGTCCCAGCCGTGCGAGGCGGCGACGCCGCGAAGCTCCTCGGCGGTTTCCGACAGGGTGACGTAGAGCACCGATTCGCCGTTGCGCACGCCTTCGAGCAGGAACTGCATCGCGATCGTGGTCTTGCCGGCGCCGGGGGTTCCCTCGACGAGGTAGAGACGGGCGGGGGTGAGGCCGCCGCCGAGCACGTCGTCCAGCCCGGGCACGCCGGTGCTGACGAGGCCGCTAGCAGATGCGGGCGGGAGTTCTGGACGGGAGGCCATGCAGTCGGTATCCCCTGGGTGGACCGGTTCTGTGCGCGGAGGCGGACCCGCTACCTTGCTGATCGGGGGTGTCTCGACTGCGTGAAGGATGCGCGATGAAGCGGCCGGGATGCGCGGGGTGCGGCCTTCCGCGCCCGGTGCTAGCCTCGGCGTTCCGTGTTCCCGAGGCGATACCGATGACGATCAAGACCCCGCTCGCGCTGGCCCTCGCCGCCCTGCTGCTCGCCGCCTGCGATCGCGCGCCCGAGGCGCCGGCCGAGGCCACCGCCGAATCCGCCGGCGCCGCCCCGGCCGCCGACGCCGGCGACCCCGACGCCGCGCTTCGCGACGACCAGACCGATCCGCTCGACGCGATCCTGGTCGGCGACTGGCGCGACGCGAACAACACCCCGCGCGACGCGTGGCGGCACCCGCGCGAGACGCTCGACTTCTTCGGCGTGGGCGCGAACCAGGACATCGTCGAGATCAGCCCGGGCGGCGGCTGGTACACCGAGATCCTGGCGCCGCTGCCGCAGGAGAAGGGCAGCTATGTCGGCGTCGTGATGGACCCGGACGCGTTCGACGACGCCGGGGCCCGCGACTACTACGCGAAGAACAACCAGAAGCTGCGCGACAAGCTGGCCGCGCGCCCCGACATCTACGGCGAAGCGACGCTGGTCGAGATCGATCCGTCGGCGCCGGTGATCGGCGAACCGGCATCGGCCGATGTCGTTCTCACCTTCCGCAACGTGCACAACTGGGTGATGGACGGCGACGAGGCGGCGATGTTCCAGGCCTTCTACGACGTGCTGCGTCCGGGCGGCGTGCTCGGCGTCACCGACCACCGCGCCGCGGCGGGCAAGTCGCTCGACGAGGTGAAGGAGACCGGCTACCTGCCCGAGGAGTACGTGATCGAACTCGCGACGGCCGCCGGCTTCGTGCTCGAGGAGAAGAGCGAGATCAATGCCAACCCGGCCGATACCAAGGACCACCCGAACGGAGTGTGGACGCTGGCGCCGGGCAACAACCACGACGCGGCCGACAGCGCGAAGTACGCGGCGATCGGCGAGAGCGACCGGATGACGCTGCGGTTCGTGAAGCCCGCGACGGAAACGCCGCCGGCGCAGTGACGCCGCGCCGCGCCCGGCGCGCGGCATCACGGGGCGGAGACGGGGGGCGCGCGCACGATGGGTGCGTCGCGCTCGCCGAGGAGAACCGCCCATGGACGTCCAGACGCTGCTGGTCACGGTCGTCGTGCTGTTCACTGTCGCCGCGCTCGGCGGCATCGCGATGGCGGCGATCCGCCTGGGTGGCGGCAACAACCCGCCGGCGTGGCTGGCGATGCTGCACGGCATGCTCGGCGCCGCCGGCCTGACGCTGCTGGTGTTCGCGGCGTTCACCGCCGAGCTGCCCGCGCTGGCGCTCGCTTCGGCCGTGCTGCTCGTGCTCGCCGCGCTCGGCGGCGTGGTGCTGAATCTCGGCTACCACTGGCACGGGCGCCTGCTGCCGAAAGGCCTCGTCTTCGGCCACGCGGCGCTGGCGATACTCGGCTACGTCGCGCTCCTGCTGTCCCTCCGCTGAAAATCGGGGACAGTGCAGGATTAATCCGGTGTTATCCGACGCGACGGCGGGCGGACTTCGCGCAGGTCGCGGCACGCCGCCGCCCGACACTGGCTCCGGTCTTTGCCGGAGCCGTCCATGCGTGTGCCCCGCCTCGATGTCGCGGGCTACCCGATGCACCTCGTGCAGCGTGGGGTGAACCGCGCGCGCGTCTTCCGCGACGACGCGGATCGCGAGGGGTACCTGACGGACCTTGCCCGCAGCTCCAAGAAGCACGGGCTTCGGCTGCACGGCTACGCGCTGATGGACAACCACGTGCACCTGCTGGTCAGCGCGGACGCGAAGGGTGCGGCGGGCGCCACGATGCGCGCGCTCGGCGCGCGGTTCGGGCGCCGGTACAACGCGCGGCACGGGCGGACCGGGCATCTGTGGGAGGCGCGGTTCCGGTCGTTCCTGGTCGATACCGACCGGTACCTGCTGCAGTGCCTCGCGTACGTCGAGCGCAACCCGGTGCGGGCCGGGATGGTCGCGCGCGCCGAGGATTTCCGCTGGTCGAGCGCGCGCCACCATCTCGGGCTCGCACACGATCCGCACGTGACGTCGCACGCGACGTTCATCGCGCTCGGCGATTCCGTCGCCCGTCGATCGGCCGCGTGGCGGCGGGCGCTGGAGGCGTCATTGCCGGCGCCCGTGCTCGCGGCGCTGCGGCGAAGCGGCCGGTACGGTCACCCGTTCGGTGGCGACGCATTCGCGGCGCAGGTCGCGCTGCGCACCGGATTGCCGACGGGACCCGTGAAGCGGGGCCGACCGCCGACGAATCGTTAAGCGGGATTAATCATGCACTGACCCCGTTTTCTCGGCCTGCGCTTCGCCGGTCTGCAGGCGCCAGAGCGCGGCGTAGGCGCCGCCGCGCGCGACGAGGTCGTCGTGCGTGCCGGATTCGATGATGCGGCCGGCGTCGAGCACGTGGATCGCGTCGGCGTGGCGGACCGTGCTGAGCCGATGCGCCACCACCAGTGTCGTGCGGCCGCGCGCCGCGGTGTGCAGCGAATGCTGGATCGCGGCCTCGGTCTCGTTGTCGACCGCCGATGTCGCTTCGTCCAGAACCAGGATCGCCGGATCGCGGTACAGCGCGCGCGCGAGCGCG
>CAMPHE010000104.1 GCA_946885815.1 uncultured Arenimonas sp. | reverse complement strand
CGTCGTCGACGGCCGCGTCACGGCGCTCGACGCGGCCGGCTGGATCGGTTTCGCCGCCGGTGGCGCCGGCGCGCCGGATGCGACGGACGCGGTGCCGCCGTCGGAAGCCGCGGTGGCGCAGCCCGGCGACGCGCCGGCGACGACCGCGGCGACGACGCCGGTCGCGCGCGCCGGCGGCCCCGGCGCCGACGCGGTGCGCGAGATCGACCTGCAGGTCGATGCCCTCGACCTGCTCGGTTCGCCGCTCGGGGAAGCCCGGGTACAGCTGCGCCGTGGCGCCGCGGTGACGCGGGTGCAGGTGACCGGCGCGGCGATCGCCGGCAGCGTCGAGATTCCGGAAACCCTCTCGCAGGGCGTGCGCGGCACGTTCGAACGCCTGCACTGGCCCGAGAAGACCGGCGAGCCGACGCCCGCGCAGGTCGCCGAGGCCGACGAAGGCCGCAGCGACGATCCGTCGAAGGTGCCGCCGCTGCGTTTCTCGGTACAGGACCTGCGCGTCGGGGCGCTCGCGCTCGGCGCGACGGAACTGGTCGCGTCGCCGGTGGCGACGGGCATGCGCGTGGAGCGCTTCACCACGCGCTCGCCGACGCTGGAGCTGCTGGCGACCGGCGAGTGGCTCGCGACCGGCGCCGGCCGCAGCCGGTCGCGATTCGAAGTCGATTTCCGCGCCGACAGTCTCGGCGAACTGCTGGCCGCGTTCGGTCTCAAGGGCATGGTCGACGACGGCGAGACGCGTGGCCATCTCGGCGGGCACTGGCCCGGTTCGCCCGGTGCCTTCAGCCTCGCGCGGTTCGAGGGCACGCTGCGCGCCGATGTCGGCGAAGGCGCGCTGCTGGAACTGGAGCCGGGCGGCGGTGGCCGCGTGCTCGGCCTGCTGAGCCTCGCGGAGATCCCGCGCCGGCTGACCCTCGATTTCAGCGACTTCTTCGAGAAGGGGTTCGGTTTCAACACGATGAGCGGCGAATTCGCCTTCGCCGATGGCCGCGCCACGACCGACCTGCTGCAGATCGACGGCCCGGCCGCGGAGATCCGCGTCAGCGGTGCGACCGACCTGCGCGCGGAGCGCTACGACCAGCGCATCGAGGTACTGCCGAAGGCCGGCGGCGTGCTGCCGGCGATCGGGCTGGTGGTCGGCGGACCAGTCGGTGCCGCGGCCGGCGCCGTCGCGCAGGCGGTGCTGCAGCAGCCGCTGAAACAGGCGGCGCGCACCGTGTACCACGTCACCGGGCCGTGGGAAGAGCCGGAAGTGGTCGTGGTGGAAAAGGGGCCGCCGGTCGCGGCCACCGACGAACCGGCGACGGCCGGGAACTAGCGCCTTTCACCCGCGCGTCGCCTCCGGCCTGGCCGAAGCTGCGAGAATCGACGGTCCCCGATCGCCGAGTCCGCCGCCCCATGTCCGACACCCTGCAGCTCGCCAGCCATCGCCTGCTCGCGCCCGGCGGCCTCGATACCGGCAGTCTCGATGGTGCGTTCTCGCGGCTGATGGGCCCCGGCGTCGACTACGGCGACCTGTATTTCCAGCACAGCCGGCGCGAGAGCTGGACGATCGAGGACGGCATCGTCAAGGACGGCGCGCATTCGATCGAGCAGGGCGTCGGCGTGCGCGCGGTCAGTGGCGAGAAGTCCGGCTTCGCGTACTCCGACGACATCCGCGCCGACGCGCTGCTGGAATCGGCGGCGGCGGCGCGCGCGATCAGCCGCGACGGCGATGCGGTGCGCGCCGGCCACCGCGTGGTCGTGCCCGGCCGCGCGCTGTACGCGCCGCTCGACCCGGTCGAGGGCATGGACGCGGAAGCGAAGATCGCCGCGCTGCGCGAAGTCGACGCGTTCGTGCGCGCCGCCGACCCGCGCGTCAAGCAGGTGATCGTCAGCCTGTCGGGCGGCGTCGACACCGTGCTGCTGGCCCGCAGCGACGGCGTGCTCGCCGCCGACGTGCGGCCGCTGGTGCGCTTCAACGTGCAGGTGATCATCGAGGACGGCGGCCGCCGCGAGCAGGGCTATTCCGGCGCGGGCGGCCGCTACGGCTACGACGAACTCTTTTCCGGCGACCGGCCGAAGTCGGTGGCGCGCGAAGCGCTGCGGCAGGCGCTGGTGAACCTGGAGGCGATCGACGCGCCGGCCGGCACGCTGCCGGTGGTGCTCGGGCCCGGCTGGCCCGGCGTGCTGCTGCACGAGGCCGTCGGCCACGGGCTGGAGGGCGACTTCAACCGCAAGGGCACGTCGGTCTACGCGGGCCGCATCGGCGAGCGCGTCGCCGCGCCGGGCGTCACGATCGTCGACGACGGCACGCTGCCGGGCCGCCGCGGCTCGCTCAACATCGACGACGAGGGCACGCCGACACGGTGCACCACGCTGATCGAGGACGGCATCCTGCGCGGCTACCTGCAGGACACGCTGAACGCGCGGCTGATGGGCGTGGCGCCCACCGGCAACGGCCGCCGCGAATCGTTCGCGCACCTGCCGATGCCGCGGATGACGAACACCTACATGCTCGCCGGGAACTACGACCCGGCGGAGATCGTCGCGTCGGTGAAGAAGGGGCTGTACGCGCCCAATTTCGGCGGCGGGCAGGTCGACATCACCAGCGGCAAGTTCGTGTTCGGTGCGACCGAGGCCTACCTGATCGAGGACGGCAGGATCACGCGGCCGGTGAAGGGCGCGACGCTGATCGGCAACGGCCCGGAAGCGATGACGCGGGTGTCGATGGTCGGCCGCGACCTCGCGCTCGACGAAGGCGTGGGCGTCTGCGGCAAGGACGGCCAGTCCGTCCCGGTCGGCGTCGGCCAGCCCACGCTGAAGATCGACGCGATGACCATCGGCGGCACGCGAGCCTGACGGGCGACGTGGCGACCGGGCGGGAAGAGCGTTCTGGCCACGACTTACACGACGGACACGAATGAACACGACAAAAGCCAAAGCATTGCCGATGGAATGCTCTTGTCGTGTTCTGTCGTGTCCGTCGTGTAATTCGTGGCCAGAAACGCTCTCCGCCACGCGCGCCGCGTCACTCGTCCGCCGGTTCGTCCGGAGCGGCGAGCAGCTCGCGCAGTTCGCGGAAGAGCTCGCGGTAGGCGTGCGGCGGTTTGTTCTTCAGTTTCTCGTGGTGCGCGTTGCGGGCGAGCTGGCGCAGGCGCTGGCGGTCGGCGTGCGGGTGCGCGTCGACGAATTCCCCGAGCGCCTCGTCGCCGTCCGCGATCAGGCGGTCGCGCCAGTATTCGACCTGGTGCAGCGCCTGCGCCTCGCGTCGGCCGTCGGCCTTGTCGTGCTCCAGCGCCGCGCGGATGGCGGCGAGCGCCTCGTCGTCGCGCCGGCGCATGTGCTTGGCGAGGTACTGCACCTGCCGCTTGCGGGCGATCTGCGAGGTGATCTTCTTCGACGCCAGCACCAGCTCGCGCAGCTCGTCGTCGACCGGCATGCGCGCGAGGTCGGCGTCGCTGCGCTCGACCAGCCGCTGCGCCAGCTCCAGCACCGCCAGCGCCTGTCGGCGCTGCTCGCCGCGGCTCGGGCCGTGTTCGGCTTCTTCCTCTTCCAGGTCCGTGTCGTGCATCGCGGTCCGTCCGTCATTCCTCGCGCAAGGATACGCCCATGACCCTTCCCGCCGCAGTCCGGGACGATTCCGCCGAACGGCTCGCGCACCTGTCCACGCTCGCCCGCGACGTCCTGCGGCGATGCGCCGCCCGCGGCGCGACGCAGGCCGAAGTGTCGCTGAACGAGGATCGCGGCCTGTCCGTGAACGTGCGGCTCGGCGAGGTGGAAACCGTGGAGCGCACGCGCGATCGCGGCGTCGCCGTCACGGTGTACTTCGGGCAGCGCAAGGGCAGCGCCAGCACCGCCGACCTGCAGCCGGGGAGCGTGGAGGCGACCGTCGCGCAGGCCTGTGCGATCGCGCGTCACACCGAATCCGATCCGGCGGCGGGGCTCGCCGACGCCGACCGCATGGCCACGGAGGTTCGCGATTTCGACGGCTGGCATCCGTGGGACGTCGACGCCGACCGCGCGATCGCGCTCGCGATCGAGGCCGAATCGGCAGGCCGCGGCGCCGACCCGCGCATCGCCAATTCCGACGGCGCTTCGACGTTCAGCGGCGAAAGCGTCTCGGTGTACGCCAACAGCCACGGTTTCGTCGGCGGCGACCGCAGCACGAACCACTCGCTCAGCGTGTCGCTGATCGCCGGCCGCGGCGACGACCTGCAGCGCGAGCACTGGTACACTACCGCGCTGTCGCCGGACGACCTCGAAGCCCCGGTGGCCGTCGGCCGGCGCGCCGCCGAACGCACGGTGTCGCGGCTCGATCCCCGTCCGCTGAAGACGGGCGACTACCCGGTGCTGTTCGCGCCGGAAACCGCGCGCAGCCTGGTCGGCCACCTGCTGGCGGCGATCTCGGGCGGCAACCTGTATCGCCGCGCGAGTTTCCTCGTCGACCAGGCCGGCGAACGCATCCTGCCGCCGTGGTTCCGGATCCTCGAGCGGCCTCACCTGCCGCGCGGGCTGCGGTCCGGATCGTTCGACGCCGAGGGCGTGGCCACCGTGGAATCGCCGATCGTCGACGGCGGCGTGCTGCAGCGCTACCTGCTCGGCAGCTATTCGGCGCGCAAGCTCGGCCTGCGTAGCACCGGCAACGCGGGCGGCGTGCACAACCTCGAGGTCGCGGCGAACGCCGCCGACGGCGCGGCGATCGCGCGTGCGATGGGCCGCGGCCTGCTCGTCACCGACCTGATGGGGCAGGGCGTGAACACCGTCACCGGCGACTATTCGCGCGGCGCGGCCGGTTTCTGGATCGAGAACGGCGAGATCGCGCACGCGGTCGACGAACTGACCATCGCCGGGCGGCTGCAGGACGTCTTCCTCGCGATCGAAGCGGTGGGCGCCGACGTCGATCGTCGCTCGCACATCGGCATCGGTTCGCTGCTGGTCGGCCGGATGACGGTGGCGGGCGAATCCTGATGCCCGCGATCACGCCGCCTTGACAGTTTCGGCGTATCGCCGGACAGTACCGGGGCCGCGTGCCCGCAGGGCGCCGCCGCATCAACACCTCGGGGAAATCACATGAATGAAGTAGCTGCCGCGCCGCAGGAAGACCGCACCCTGGCGCTGATCACCCACCTGTCGGGCATCGTCGCGGGTTTCATCGTTCCGCTGATCATCTGGCTGATCAACAAGGACAAGCCGGAAAAGGGCTTCCTGATCGACCAGTCGAAGGAAGCGCTGAATTTCCAGATCACGCTGATCCTCGCGTACGTCGCCTGCATCATCCTGAGCTTCGTCCTGATCGGCGCGCTGCTGATGCCGATCGTCTGGATCGCGTCGGTCGTCTTCATGATCCTCGCCGGCGTCAAGGCGAACAGCGGCGTCGCGTACCGTTATCCGGTCACGCTGCGCCTGATCAACTGACCGTCGCCGGCGCGCGGATCGGCATCAGCTGATCCGCGCGACCGCGAACTCCGCGAGCCGGCGCAGCGCGTCGGCCCGCGCATCGAGCGGCCCGAGGGCCGCTTTCGTTTTTCCGGCCATCGCGTCCAGTCGCGCGCGCGCGCCGTCGAGGCCGAGCAGCGCCGGATACGTCGCCTTCGCCTGCGCGGCGTCCTTGCCGGCGGTCTTGCCGAGCTGGGCGCTGTCGCCCTCGACGTCGAGGATGTCGTCGCGGACCTGGAAGGCGATGCCGAGCGCGTCGGCATACGCGTCGAGGCGCGCGATCGTCGCCGCGTCGGCGTCGCCGGCGAGCGCCCCGCAGCGCACCGCGCAACGGATCAGCGCGCCGGTCTTCAGCGCGTGCAGCCGCTGCAGCTCCTCCAGCGCGAGCGAGCCGCCGGTCGCGGCCATGTCGAGCGCCTGGCCGCCGCACATCCCGGCGGCGCCGGTCGCATCGGCGAGCGCGCCGATCCACGCGATGCGCGTCGCCGCCGGCGCCTGTGCGCGTGCCAGCACCGAGAACGCGAGCGACTGCAGCGCGTCGCCGGCGAGGATCGCGGTGGCCTCGTCGAACGCGACGTGCACCGTCGGCCGGCCGCGACGCAGCGCGTCGTCGTCCATCGCCGGCAGGTCGTCGTGCACCAGCGAAAACGCGTGCACCAGTTCGATCGCGACGGCGGGGGCGTCGAGCGCGACTTCGTCGGCGCCGGTCGCCGCGCCGGCCGCGTAGACCAGCAGCGGACGCAGTCGCTTGCCGCCGCCGGTCACCGCATGGCGCATCGCCGCCTGCAGCCGCGCCGGCGCCGGCGCGACGGTGGCGAGCGCGGTGTCGAGTGCGGTGTCCACGCGCTGGCGCCAGTGCGCCAGCCGGGCCTCAAGGGGCATCGGGCTGGAACGGCTGGCCATCGCCCGGCGCGGCCGGATCGGCGAGCAGGCGCACGCGCAGTTCGGCCTGTTCCAGCGCCGCCTGGCAGCGGCGGTACAGGCCGACGCCGCGTTCGTAGGCGGCCAGCGAATCGTCGAGCGACAGGTCGCCCTTTTCCATCTTCTGGACGAGCTGTTCGAGTTCGTCGAGCGACCTCTCGACCTGCGCGACGGGCGAAGCGGACGGGTCGGGGGAGGGGGCGGACA
>CAMPHE010000103.1 GCA_946885815.1 uncultured Arenimonas sp. | reverse complement strand
GGATGCCGAGCAGGCGCAGGCCGATCGGCGACAGCGCGATCTCCTGGCCGGCGCGCGTGACGCGCAGGCTCGCGGTGTCGAGCACGAGGTCGGCGACCTTCAGCACCTCGGCGCTGACCTGGCGGCGATCGCGGCGGATCAGCGCGCGGACGCGGGCCTCGAGCTCCTGGATGGCGAAGGGCTTCACCAGATAGTCGTCGGCGCCGGCCTCGAGGCCGACCACCTTGTCGTTGAGCGTGTCGCGCGCGGTGAGCATCAGCACCGGCGTCGACTTCTTCGCCTCGTTGCGCAGGCGGCGGCAGACCTCGAGGCCGTCGAGGCGCGGCAGCATCAGGTCGAGCACGATCACGTCGTAGCTGTTGTCGGCCGCGAGCCGGTAGCCGTCCATGCCGTCCCCGGCATAGTCGACCCCGAAGCCCTTCGACTCGAGGTACTCCCCGACCATCTCGGAGAGGTTGCGGTTGTCTTCCACCACCAGGATCAGGCCGGCCGGGTCATCGCGTCGCATGGTCGTTTCCTTCAGGAGTTCACGGCTTCAGGTTTGTGAAACGTAGGCGGGCCGGCGTGTGGCGGGTGTGAAGCCTTCACGCGGCCGGGCAAGTGACTGAATACTCAAGACTTCACGACGACCGCGTGAAGGCCTCGCCGGCCGGCCTGCGGCCGGATAGATTGCGCGCACCGCGGCCTCGCGCCGCCCGCCCGCGCACCTTCCGGTCCTTCCCCATGCCGCTGTCCGCCTACGTCACGCCGGTTCTGCTGCTGCTCGCGTCGAACGTGTTCATGACGCTCGCGTGGTACGGCCACCTGAAGTTCAAGACGAGCCCGCTGTGGATCGTGATCTTCGCCAGCTGGGGCATCGCGTTCTTCGAGTACTGCCTGCAGGTGCCCGCGAACCGCTTCGGGCACGCGGTGTATTCGGCGCCGCAGCTCAAGGGCCTTCAGGAGATCCTGACGCTGCTCGTGTTCGCCGGCTTCTCGACGTGGTATCTCGGCGAGGCGGTGAAGTGGAACCACGTCGCCGCGTTCGTGCTGATCGTGGCCGCGGCGTTCCTGCTGTTCCTCGATTAGCGGCGCGAGGCCGCATCGATCGCCGCCTGCAGGAGCCGCGGTGCGATGTACCGGCGGTGGGTGGCGTCGATGGCGGCGAGGTAGAGCCGACCGAAGGCGTTGAGCGTCATCACCCGCGTGGCCAGCCAGGCCGTCGCACTGCCGTCGTGCGCGCGGCGCACGCCGACCACGGAACGGAAGCGCAGGTGACGATCGTCGGCGCCCAGCAGCACCTCGCAGCCGGTCCCTGTCGACCGTTGCGCGTGCACCGGGAATCGCCCGGCGAACAGTTCGCGATCGGTCGCGCCGAGCAACGACGAGACGGGGCACCCGATCGGAGAAGTCCGCAGCTTCCACGGCGCGACCAGGCGATTGCGCACCGCCATCATCCATCCGATCGCACTCGGGCGGCTGTCGAGGAAGCCGGCGAGGATCACCGCGAGCAGCGCGTCGTCGTCGAGCGCCCCGGCCATTTCCGCGGGAATCGCCACGGCGACGCAATCGGTATGCGTGGGCGCGCCCGTGAGCGCGGTCGAGAGCAGCGAATCCGCCGGCAGCGGCACCGATCGTGGCCAGGCGGTCGCGCTCGACTGGAAACCGTTTGTGTTCCGCCGCGCGAGGCGCACGCGCCAACGTCCCGCGAGATCGCGCGCGAAGCCGCAGACCCGCGCCTGCAACGAATCCGGGGCGTCGTGGAGTGCCAGCGTGACCGTCGGAACGTCGTCCGGGCGAACCGACACCAGTCGCGCCGCGCACGCCGCCGGTAGCACGTCGGTGAGCGTGGGCAGGTCGGCACCGTTCGACGCCACGAGGCGGTGGACACCCGGGTCGAGATCGCCACCGAGTTCGTTCGGGTGGCACGACAGCGCGAACATCGCGGGGTGGCCGACGCCGCTCCGGAGGGGTTCGAAGCGATGCCAGATGCCGCCGCCGAACCGCACCGTGAACATGCAATCGGGGGGGATCGCCACGTGGCGCAGGGCGCGGACGAACGCGTCCGGGTCTGCTTCGATCTGCTGCAGCGATGCCGTGGAAAACCGGAGTCTCGTACCGCCGCTTCCGGACACCGCGGTGAACGTCCGGTCACCGGCATGGCGATGGAAAGGATGGCCTTCCGGGCCGACCACGAAGCTGTACAGCGAGCTCGCATCGCCGTGCGCGAGGCTCATCGCGCCCAGGCGCACCGAAGGTTCGTCCAGGGCGTCCACGAAACCCTCGTGGTGCCGCTGACGATTTCCGGCCTGGTCGATGAGGTGATCGCCGGCCCCGACGCCAAGCTGGGCGATCAGTGCGATCTCCACCGGTCGACCGCCGTCCGCGTGCGGAACGCGGGCCATCGGAAAACTCCGGACACGCCCGGCGACGGCGCTCATGCCTTCGCGCCCTTCCGCCGTTCGCGTTTCAAGGGGCCCGCCACCGGACACACCTCGGACGCCCAGGCGAACACCGTGTTCGCGATGCGTTCCGGCACGAGCCGGAAGAAAACGAACTGGCCGCGCTTCTCGCGCGCGATCAATCCGGCCTCCTCGAGGATGCGCAGGTGGTTGGAAAGCGCGGGTTTGCTGAAATCGAACCGGTCGCCGATCTCACCGGCGGTCAGCTCGCCGGCATTGAGATACGCGAGGATCTGCCGGCGGGGCATCGAAGCCAGCGCGGAGAAGACCTTGTCCATCCGGAGTCACCAGTTAATTATCTAATTAACTGTTTACGCCCCTCTTCCACCCCGAGTCAACCCCCGGGTCCGGAATCAGAAGCGGATGCGTCCGGTCAGGATGTCCTTGAACATCACCCAGTCGCCGGCGAACGAATAGAACGGGTGCCGGAACGTCGCCGGCCGGTTGTGCTCGAAGAAGAAGTGGCCGACCCACGCGAAGGCGTAACCGCTGACGAGCGCGCCGAGCAGGAACCACGCGTTCCAGAGCGCCACCGCGGCGACCACGAACCCGATCACGACCCAGCTGCCGACGAAGTGCAGGCGGCGGCAGGTCGGGTTCGCGTGTTCGCCGAGGTAGAAAGGGTAGAAATCGCGGAAGGAGTCGAACCGGGTGGGCATGGAATACCTCCAGGAGCGGATATGGAATATGGGATCTACTTGATAGTGGAGCGGGCATGCACCGGGGATGCGACGCGGCTCGGCGAACCCACCATCAAATAGATCCCATATCCGCCTGTCAGCCCCCGTCCTTCAGCCCCTCTCCTCCGCCTTCGCCCGATCCCAGTACGCATCCTGCGCCGCCAGATCGAGCCGGGAAAGACTCATCCCCTCGGCCGCCGCCAGCTGCTCCATCCGCCGGAACCGCCGCTCGAACTTCGCGTTGGCGCGTCGCAGCGCGGCGCCGAAGTCGACTCGGGCGTGCCGGGTCAGGTTCGCGGCGACGAACAGCAGGTCGCCCAGTTCGTCTTCCAGCCGTGCGCGCACCGCCGGGTCGTCGGGCGTGGCGGCGATCGCCGCGAACTCCGCGCGGACCTCGTCGATCTCCTCGTGCAGCTTTTCGAACACCGGGTCGGGGCCCGGCCAGTCGAAGCCGACGGTGGCGGCGCGCTTCTGCAGCTTCACCGCGCGCTGCCATTCGGGCAGGCCGCGGGTGATGCCGGCGAGCGCGCTGGTGTCGGCCTCGCCGCGCTCGCCGCGCTCGGCGCGCTTGAGCGCCTCCCATTCGGCGAGCTGCGCCTCGGCGCTGTCCTTCGGCACGTCGGTGCCGAACACGTGCGGATGCCGGCGCACCAGCTTGTCGCTGATGGCGGCGACGACGTCGGGAAACGCGAAGTGCCCCGCCTCCTCCGCCATCCTCGCGTGGAACACGACCTGCAGCAGCAGGTCGCCGAGTTCGTCGCGGAGCTCCCGCATGTCGCCACGGTCGATCGCGTCGGCGACCTCGTAGGCCTCCTCGATGGTGTACGGCGCGACCGACGCGAAATCCTGCTTCACGTCCCACGGGCAGCCGCGTTCGGGGTCCCGCAGTCGCGCCATGATCTCGACCAGCGTGCCGATCTCAGCCATCGGCGCGCGTGCCGAGCCAGTCGCGCCACGGCAGCGACGCGTCGCCGAGCGCGATGAAGTCGGGATTGAGGATGTTCTCCTTGCGTCCGTAGTCGAGCGGCGTGCCGTCGAGGCGCAGCACGACGCCGCCGGCTTCCTCCAGCACGCACTGCGCGGCGGCGGTGTCCCATTCGCTGGTCGGGCCGAAGCGCGGATAGACATCGATGCGACCTTCGGCGATGCGGCAGAACTTCAGCGACGAACCGAGCCCGTGCCGCTCGACGTCGCCCATCCGCACCAGTGCCGCCGCGGTGCGCTCGTCGAGGTGCGAGCGGCTCGCGGCGACGCGCAGCGGTGCCGTGGCGGGAGTTCGCGTCCGCAGCGCGATGTCGCCATCGCCCTGGCGCAGCCACGCGCCTTCGCCGCGCGCCGCGTGCAGCAGGTAATCGAACACCGGCGCATAGACGACGCCGAGCACCGGCCGGCCGTCCTCGACCAGCGCGATGTTGACCGTGAACTCGCCGTTCTTCTTGACGAATTCGCGCGTGCCGTCGAGCGGGTCGACCAGCCAGTGCCGCGCCCAGCCGCGCCGCGTCTCCCACGCGATGCCGGCGTCTTCCTCGCTCAGTACGGGAATGTCGGGCGCGAGCGCGCGCAATCCGTCGACGATCACGTGATGCGACGCCAGGTCGGCCTGCGTCAGCGGCGAATCGTCGCCCTTGAACTCGACGTCGAAGTCGCGGGCGTAGACCGCCATGATCGCGTCGCCGGCACGCCGCGCCAGCTCGACGCAGGCCTCGCGCAGCGCGCTCATGCGCGCCTCGCCAGCAGTTCGCGCACGATGAACAGCGCCGCGAGCGAGCGGCCTTCCGAGCAGTCCTCGCGCAGCATCAGCGCATGCAGGTCAGACAGTTTCCATGGCACCACTTCGAGTTCCTCGGGTTCGTCGCCGGGCAGGCGTTCGGGATAGAGATCTTCGGCCATCACGAGATGGATCGCGTGGTCCATGTAGCCGGGCGCGAGCGTGATCGCCCGCAGCCAGGTCAGTCGGCGCGCGCCGAAGCCGCATTCCTCCTTCAGTTCGCGATCCGCCGCCGCGAGCACGTCCTCGCCGGCGTCCATGCGCCCCTTCGGCAGACCCAGCTCGTAACGATGCACGCCCGCGGAATATTCGCGGATCAGCAGCACGGTTTCCGGATCGGGCAGCGCGGCGATGATGACCGAGCCGTGGCCGCCGCTGCGCACGCGCGAATAGCGACGGCGTTCCCCGTTGCCGAATTCGAGATCGATCGTCTCCCGGCGCGGGTCGTCCGCCGACGTTTCGCGCCCGTGGATGATCGGCAGCGGACGCGGCGCTCGAGTCTCGTCGTTCATGCCCCGATTCTAGCCGGCGCGGCGGCGGCGTGGCGCCCGTGTGGCGTTCCGGGTGGCCGCGGGGCGCGCTCGAGTGTCGATGCCCCCGTGCCGGATCCTGATCACCTGTCCATCGCGTCCATGCCACCCGGCGCCACGGGCATGGACGCGAAGCGACAGCGCGCGGATCATCCCGGAATGGACGAGAACGAAGTGCGGGCGTGGCGCGAGCGGGACCTGGCGGTGGTGTGGCACCCGTGCACGCAGATGCGGGAACACCCGGACACGCTGCCGCTGGTGCCTATACGGCGCGGTCGTGGCGCGTGGCTGGAGGGTGTCGACGGGACGCGCTACCTCGACGCGGTGAGCAGCTGGTGGACGAACCTGTTCGGCCACGCGGAGCCGCGGATCGCGGCAGCGATCGCCGCACAGGCGCATGAGCTCGAGCACGTGATCTACGCCGGTTTCTCGCACGAACCCGGGCTGCGGCTCGCGGAGGCACTGCTGGCGGTCGCGCCGCCGGGGCTGGCACGCGTGTTCTATGCCGACAACGGTTCGGCGGCGATCGAGGTCGCGCTGAAGATGAGTTTCCACAGCCACGCCAACCGCGGCGACGCGCGGCGCACGCGGTTCGTGTCGCTCGCGAACGGCTACCACGGCGAGACGATCGGCGCGCTGTCCGTCGGCGACATTCCGCTGTATCGCCGCGTCTACGCGCCGCTGCTGCTGGAACCGTTGTTCGCGCCGTCCCCGGATGCCTACGACGCGGCGCCGGGGGAATCGGCCGAGGCCTTCGCGCTGCGACGCGCCGACGAGCTCGCGGCGATCCTGGAGCAGCACGCCGGCACCGTGTCGGCGCTGGTGCTCGAGCCGCTGGTGCAGTGCGCCGGCGGGATGCGGATGCACCACCCCGCGTACCTGCGTCGCGCGCGCGCGCTGTGCACCGAGCACGGCGTGCACCTGATCGCCGACGAGATCGCGGTCGGCTTCGGCCGCACCGGCACGCTGTTCGCGTGCGAGCAGGCGGCCGTGACGCCCGATTTCCTGTGTCTGTCGAAGGGACTGACCGGCGGATTCCTGCCGATGTCGGCGGTGCTGACGACCGCGGACGTCTACGACGCCTTCCTCGACGATTCGCGCGAGCGCGCGTTCCTGCATTCGCACAGCTACACCGGCAACCCGCT
>CAMPHE010000102.1 GCA_946885815.1 uncultured Arenimonas sp. | reverse complement strand
GCGTAGGCCAGCGGCCGCGCGGTGGCGATCGCGCCGGCGTGCCCACGCTGCGCGCCGATCAGCGGCAGCACCGACAGCGCCGCGGCGAGCGCCAGCGCCAGCGCCAGCGCCAGCAGGCCGAGTTCGGGAAGCACTCAGTCGGCTCCGTCGGCCGGCGGCACCGACGCGGCGGGCGGGACATCATGCTTCGCGTGCGCCTTGCCCATCGCGTCGGCGACTTCCTTCGGCATGTACTGCTCGTCGTGCTTCGCGAGCACCTGGGTGGCGACGAACTCGTCGCCGACCCGGCGGCCGGTGGCCACCACCGCCTGGTTCTCGCGGAACAGGTCCGGGAGGATGCCGTCGTAATGCGCCACCATCACCGCATCGCCGTCGGTGACGCCGAAGCGCACCTTCAGCGTGCCCGGCTCGCGTACCAGGCTGTCCTTCGCGACCATGCCGCCGAGGCGGAACACGGCTTCGTCGGCCGCTTCGCCGGCATACACCTGGCTCGGCGTGTACAGATAGGTGATGTTTTCGCGCAGCGCGAGCGCGACCAGCGTCGTGGCGATGCCGGCGGCGGCGAGCAGCGCGCACACCAGCAGCAGGCGACGGCGACGGACGGGATTCACGGCGTGCTCCCGGTGGCCGCGCGGGTGGCTTCGCGGGCCGCGCGCTGCGCGATGGCCCGGCGCACGCGCGCCAGCCGCAGCCGCGGCATGACGAAATCCCACGCGAGGAACGCGGCGAACACCGCGTACGCGCCGACGACGTACTCCATGTAATTCATCGCGACACTCCGGCCAGCGTGCGCGCCCAGTCCTTGCCGGCTTCGCGTTCCAGGTTGTCGGCGCGCGCGCGCTGCAGCAGCGAGCCGGCGAACCAGAACTTCGTCGCCAGCACCATCGTCCACAGCGGCCAGCGCATGCTCGGGTCCATCGTCGATTCGCCGAGCAGGCTGATCGTCGCGCCCTGGTGCAGCGAGTTCCACCAGACCACCGAATAGCGGATCACCGGCAGCAGCACGACGCCGACGATCGCGAGGAAGCCCGCCGCGCGCGCCGCCGCGCGTCGGTCCTCGATCGCCGCGTACAGGCCGATGACGCCCAGGTAGAGGAACAGCAGCACCAGTTCCGACGTGAGTCGCGGGTCCCAGTCCCACCACGTGCCCCACATCGGCTTGCCCCAGATCGAGCCGGTGGCGAGCGTGACCGCGGTGAACAGCGCGCCGATCGGCGCGCAGGCCATCGCCAGGATCTCGCAGAGCTTGATGCGCCACACCAGCGCGATCGCCGCGTACACGGCCATCAGGAAGTACACGAACATCGACATCCACGCGCTCGGCACGTGGATGTAGAGGATCCGGAAGCTGTCGCCCTGCTGGTAGTCGGCCGGCACCGCGAACAGCGCGCCGTAGAGGCCCGCCGCCATCGTCAGCAGTGCCAGCGCGAACGCGACCGGCGCCCAGCGCGCGGCGAACCGGTCGAACGTCGGCGGCGAGCCGAGCTGGTGGAACCACAGGAGAACGGGATTCACGGCGACGGGCTCAGGTCAGGGCGATGCGGATCGCCGCCGCCGCGGCGAGCGGGGCGAGGACCACGGCGAGGGCGAGGCCGGCACCGAGCATCAGCAGCGCGCCGACCCAGGGCAGGCCTTGCGCCGCGGCCATCACGCTGCCGGCGCCGAACACCAGCACCGGCAGGAACAGCGGCAGCGCGAGAAGCGCGAGAATCATACCAGAGCGCCGGATTCCGACCGTCAGCGCCGCCACCACCGCGCCGAGCAGGCTCAGCAGCGGCGTGCCCAGCGCCAGCGACGCCAGCGTGACCGGCAGCAGGTCCGCCGGCAGGTACAGCAGCTGCGCCAGCAGGGGCGTCACCAGCACCAGCGGCAGCGCGGTGGTGGCCCAGTGCACGAGCACGCGCACCGCCAGCAGCCACGCCAGCGGCACCGGGGCGAGCAGCAGCTGCTCGAGGCTGCCGTCCTCGACGTCGCCGCGGTACAGCCCGTCGAGCGTCAGCAGGCTCGACAGCAGCACCGCGACCCACAGCACGCCCGGCGCGATGCGCGCCAGCCGCTCCGGATCGGCGCCCAGCGCGAGCGGGAACAGCGCCACCACCATCACCGCGAACAGCAGCGGCTGCGCGGCGTCGCCGCGGCGCGCCCACACCAGCGCCAGATCGCGGCGGGCCTGCGCACGCGCGGCGGCCAGCAGGGACGGCGGGTGCGCGTTCAGGCGACGCTCCGCGCGCGATCGAGCACCAGCGTGCGAACGGGCACCGGTGGCGCGGCGTACGCACCGTGCGTCGTCAGCAGGACCGCGCCGCCGGCGGCGAGATGCGCGCCGATCAGCCGGTCCACCAGCGCGATGCCGTCGAGGTCGAGGTTCGCGTAGGGCTCGTCGAGCAGCCACAGCGGCGCGCCCTGCAGCAGCAGGCGGGCGAGCGCGAGGCGCTTGTTCTGGCCGGCCGACAGCCGGCGCGCCGGCGTGTCCTCGTGCCCGGCGAGGCCGACGGTCGCCAGCGCCGCGACGGCGTCGCCTTCACCGCCCGTGATGGCGCGGCTGAACGCGAGGTTCGCGGCCGCACCCAGATCGGCCTTGTGGCCCGGCAGGTGGCCGACGTACGCGCTGCCCCGCGCCAGATGCGCGCGATCGACGACGCGGCCCGACAGCCGCACTTCGCCGCCCGCGGCCGGCAGCAGGCCCGCGAGCACGCGCAGCAGCGTGGTCTTGCCGGCGCCGTTGCCGCCGCGGACCAGCAGCGCTTCGCCCGCCGCCAGCTCGAAATCGAGCGGGCCGAAGACCGGTTCGTCGTTGCGCGAGAAGGCCAGACCGCGGGCGAGCAGCAACGGGGCGTCGGCGGGCGAGGGGTGCATGGCGGGCGGCATGCTACCGCATGCGCCGGCGCATGGTTCCGGGCGTCGCGGTGGCGGATTTGTGCTCCGCGCCCGTGTGGCCGAGAATCGCCGGACATTTTTCGTGGGGATCGAAAAGATGCGAGCAACTCCTTTGATGCTGGCCGTCGCGATGGCGCTGGGCCTGCCGCTTTCGTCCGCGCAGGCGCGGACGCCCGGCCCGGCGAACGTGAAGACGGACAGCGCGCCGTCGTCGTGGATCGTCGTGTTCGACGAACCGGCGGCGGCGACGTTCCGCGGCTTCGACGCCGATTCGCGCCGGCCGAAGCTCGCGGCGACGAGCCCCGTGGCGACCGGCAAGGCCAAGTACGACTCGCGCAGCGCCGCCGCGCGCGCCTACGTCGACTATCTCGCCGAACTGCGCGAAACGCGCCTGGCCGACATCGGCGCGCGCCTCGGGCGCGACATCCGGCCCCAGTACGTCTACGCGCACGCCACCAACGGCGTCGCGCTGAAGCTGACGCCGGCGGAAGCCGCGCTCGTCGCCGACGTGCCGGGCGTGCGGCAGGTGAGTCCCGAATTCCAGCGCTTCATCCAGACCGACGACAGCCCCGGCTGGGTCGGTGCCGAACAGGTGTGGAACGGCCTGGTGCCGGGCGTCGGGCAGCACCGCGGCGAAGGCGTCGTCGTCGGCGTGATCGACACGGGCCTGTTCCGTGCGCACAACGCCTTCACCGGCAGCGGCATCACCAATCCGCGCGGCCAGTACTACGGCTACTGCAGCGTCAACGCCACGGCCTGCAACAGCAAGGTCATCGGCCTGTGGGATTTCATCGGCGCCAGCAACGGCCTGGCCGATCCGGTGGATGACCAGGGGCACGGCACGCACGTCGCCGCGACCGCGGCCGGCAACCCGTTCCTCGCGTTCAGCGGCGTCGCGCCGCGCGCGAACATCATCGCCTACAAGGCCTGCGCCGACGACAGCTGCAACGGCACCGCACTGATCGCTTCGATCGACCGCGCCGTCGGTGACGGCGTCGACGTGATCAACTATTCCATCGGCAGCTCGCCGCACGATCCGTTCCTCGGGATCCCGTTCTCCACCTATTACGACGACGCCGAAGCGTTCCTCGCGGCGCGCGAAGCCGGCATCGTGGTCGCGGCCGCGGCCGGCAACGATGGCCCCGGTGACGGCACGCACAGCTCGCCGGCCAATTCGCCGTGGGTGTTCGGCGTGGCCAACGCCCGTCACGACAACGACGGCCCGACCGCCGCGTACGACGACGACATCTACTCGCTCAACGGCAGCAGCGGCCGCGGCCCCGTGGTGCCGTTCGGCGTGATCAAGCCCGACGTCACCGGCCCGGGCACGAACATCGTTTCGGCCGGCCTCGGCGCACCGAGCGCGCTGGCGACGAAGACCGGCACCTCGATGGCGACGCCGCATGTCGCCGGCGCCGCGGCGCTGGTGCTGTCCAGCAACCCCTCGCTCACCGCCGACCAGGTGTTCTCCGCGCTCACGCTGACGGCGCGCAACGTCGTGCGTCGCGCGGCGAACATCGCGGCCGATCCGCACGAGCAGGGCGCGGGCATGATCGACGTCGCGCGCGCCGTGCGTGCCGGGCTGTACCTGGAAGTGCCGGCGAACGCGTTCCGCGCCGCCAATGCGGACCCGTTCGACGGCGCCGCGGAGCAGCTGAACCTGCCGTCGCTCGGCGATGGCGCCTGCTTCCTGAGCTGCACGATGACGCGCACGCTGAAACTGATGCCCGGTGCATCGGCGGCGAACTACACGGTGACGGCGTCGATGATCACGGCCGGCGCGACGATCTCGGCCACGCCCGGCACGCTCGCCGGTTCGGCCGGTGGCGCGCCGCTGAGCGTGACGGTTGACGTGTCGAACCCGGCGCTGCTCAACCGCTGGGCGTACGGCTGGGTCACGCTGACCAACACCTCGGGCGACGGCCGGCCGAACCTGCGGCTGCCGGTGGCGGTGTATTCCACGCCGTTCGCCGACGGCGCCACCGAGGCGGCGCTTTCGGGCACCAACCACACGGCGACGCACGAGCGCGGCTATTTCGACGTGGCGGTCGGCGGGATGGTCGCGCTGCCGTCGGCGACGTTCGCGACGACGGCCCTGGTGCAGCCGACCCGTACCGTGCAGACGATCGCGCCGGACACCACCCGCGACGATCCGTACGACAGCCCGGTGGGCACCTACACGCAGTTCATCGACATCCCGGCCACCACCGTGGCGACGGCTTACCGCATCGGCGCGAGCACCCGGGCGGCGTCCGGTGACATCGACCTTTACGTCGGGCACGACGACGACGGCGACGGCATCGCCGATGCCGACGAGCAGCTCTGCGTGTCCGGCACCGCGACCGCGAGCGAGCAGTGCGTGCTCGATGGCGCGCACACGACGGCGACGCGCTATTGGGTGCTGGTCCAGAACTGGAGCGGCACGACGTCGCCGGTCACGGTCGACAGCTACGCGCTGCCGCTCATCGCGACCGAGGCGCCGGGGCTGACGGTGACCGGGCCGGGCAATGTCCCGGGCGGCGCGCCGTTCGACATCCGCGTCGCTTACGACGACCCGACGATGCTCGACACCCAGAAGCGGATCGGCGCGCTGCTGATCCAGCGTTCGCCGGGCGACACGGTCGTCACCGCGCCGTTCGAGATCACCCGTGCCGGCAACACGCCGTCTCCGTTCGGCCTCGCGCCGGGCGCCGCGCGGCGGGTGTCGCTGCCCGCGGGCGGCGCGCACGAGCGGCTGTACGTCGACATTCCGCCGGGCACCACGCAGGCGACCTTCCGCACCCAGAACGGCACCGGCTCGGTGACGCTCTACGCGGCGCGCGTCGACCTGGCGGCCGGTCCGGTGGTCGCGGCGGCGCCGGCGCGCGGCTCGGCGTCGCACTCGGCCAGCGCCGCCGGCGCGAACCAGTCGATCGTCGTCGCCAATCCCGCGGCCGGTCGCTGGTACCTGACGCCGGTGAACACCGGCGGCGACGTCGCGACAGTGGACGTGGTCGCGTCGATCGACGGCGTCAGCGCCTCGGTGCCGGCGCTGAAGCGCGGCTCGTACTTCAACCCGACGCGCGGCGGCCACGGTGTCTTCATCTATCCGTCCGGGGCCGAACACGCGCTGCTCTGGTACACGTACCTGCAGGACGGCACGCCGACGTGGTACTACGCGCAGGCGCCGCTGCCGGGTACGAGCCAGGTCTGGAACTCGCCGGTCTACCGCGCGGCGTGGAACGGCACGACGCGCACGCTGGAGCCGATCGGCAACCTGGTGCTGACGCCGCGCGGTGACGGCCAGCTGTCGATGACCTACAACATCGACGGCTTCACCGGCGCCGAGACGCTCGACACGTTCCTCACCGGCTGTCCGACGCATTCGGGCGCGCCGCTGGACGTCAGCGCGCACTGGTTCGACGAGGCGTCGCCGGGTTACGGCTACAGCGTGCAGGTGGCGGCGAACTACGAGTTCCTGGCGACGTTCGTCTACGACGGCATCGGCGTACCGCGCTTCCTGTCCGCCGAACGCGAGGGTGCGTTCCAGAGCGGGACGCCGACGGTGCCGGTGTACCAGCTCGCCGGCTTCGCGCCGCTGGGCGCGTACGCCACGCCGACCTACACGACCGTGGGCGAACTCACCCGCGCCTACGGCGTCGGCACGATCCAGACGATCGGCGCCAATGCCACGTTCGTCGACGGCGTGCCGGGCAGCTGGTCGCGCGAGGGGACGGTGACGCGGCTGAGCAGCCAGACGCAGGG
>CAMPHE010000101.1 GCA_946885815.1 uncultured Arenimonas sp. | reverse complement strand
CGACCGGCACTTCGCGCGCCTTGCCGTAGCCGAAGCCGACCTTGCCGGCGCCGTCGCCGACGACGGTCAGCGCGGTGAAGGTGAACTGGCGACCGCCCTTGACGGTCTTGGAGACGCGGTTGACGGCGACCAGCTTCTCGATGAAGCCGTCGTCGTTGTCGTCCCTGCGATTGCGATCGCGTTCGTTGCTGCTCATCTGGTTCGATTCCTGATTGAAGGGGTCTGCTTGCGGCTTGGCCGCTTATAGTTGTGGGTGTTTCGTGTAATCAGAACTGCAGGCCACCCTCGCGGGCGGCGTCGGCGAGCGCCTTGATGCGACCGTGGTAGCGGTAGCCGGAACGGTCGAACGCGACCTTGTCGATGCCCGCGGCCAGCGCCTTGGCGGCGATGGTGCGGCCGACCTTGGCGGCGGCTTCGATGTTCTTGCTGCCCTTCAGGCCGTCCTTGACGTCGGCCTGCACGGTGGAGGCCGAAGCCAGCACCTTCGAGCCGTCGGCGGTGAACAGCTGGGCGTAGATGTGCTGGCCCGAGCGCAGCACCGACAGGCGGGCGACACCGAGGTTGCGGATGTGCGAACGCGTGGTCTTGGCGCGGCGCAGGCGGGCGATGTTCTTGTCCATGGTATTGGCCTCGAGGAAGCTGAAGTGCCTTATCAGGCCTTCTTGGCTTCCTTCATGATGATCTTCTCGCCGGCGTAGCGGATGCCCTTGCCCTTGTACGGCTCCGGCTTGCGGTACGCGCGGATCTTGGCGGCGACTTCGCCCACCAGCTGCTTGTCGGCGCCGCTGACCAGGATCTCGGTCTGCGTCGGCGTGGACAGCGTGATGCCCTCGGGCGCGATGTACACCGTCGGGTGCGAAAAACCGAGGTTGAGGTTCAGGTCCTTGCCCTGCATCGCGGCGCGGTAACCGACGCCGACGAGCTCGAGCTTGCGGGTGAACCCCTCGGACACGCCCGTGACCATGTTGGCCAGGATCGCGCGGGCGGTGCCGGCCATCGGCAGGTCGGCGGCGTCGGCGGCGGAAAGCTGCAGCACGCCGTCCTCGACGACGAACTGGACGCCGTTCGGCTTCGCCAGGCTCAGGGTGCCCTTCGGGCCCTTGACGGTGACCTGGTCGTCGGTGGTCTTGAACTCGACGCCCTTGGGCAGCGAGATCGGCTTCTTGGCAACGCGGGACATGTGCGTGCTCCTTAGGCCACGAGGCAGATGACTTCGCCGCCCACGCCCGCGGCGCGGGCCTGGCGATCGGTCATCAGACCCTGCGAGGTGGAGATGATGGCGATGCCGAGGCCGGCCAGGATCTTCGGCAGATCGTCCTTGCCCTTGTACTGGCGCAGGCCCGACCGGGAGACGCGCTCGATGCGCTCGATCACCGGCTTGCCTTCGTAGTACTTCAGCGAGATCTCGAGGCGCGCCGAGGCGGCCTCGCCCGTGACGCGGAAGTCGCCGATGTAGCCTTCGGACTTCAGCACGCCGGCGATCGCCGACTTCATCTTCGAGGCAGGCATGGAGACCTGCGGCTTGCCGACGGCGAGTGCGTTCTTGATGCGCACCAGCATGTCGGCGATGGGATCAGTCATGCTCATTGTTCGATTACCTTGTTGGGTTTCGGAGCACCGATATCCGCGCGCCCCCCGCGAACGGGAGGCGGGCGATTACCAGCTGGCCTTGCGCAGGCCCGGCACGTCGCCGCGCATCGTGGCTTCGCGCAGCTTGTTGCGGCCGAGGCCGAACTTGCTGTACACGCCGCGCGAGCGACCGGTCATTTCGCAGCGGTTGCGCACGCGGCTCGGGCTCGAGTCGCGCGGCAGCTTCTGCAGCTTCGTCGCCGCGTCCATCTTCTCCTCGTAGGAGGCGGTGGGGCTGACGATGATCTTCTTCAGTTCGGCACGCTTGGCGGCGTACTTCGCGACAAGCTTCTTGCGCTTGACGTCGCGGTTCACCATCGAGGTCTTGGCCATTTCGTCGGTCTCCGGAATCAGTTGCGGAACGGGAAGCTGAAGGCTTCGAGCAGCGCCTTGGCTTCGTCGTTCGTCTTCGCCGTCGTGGTGATGGCGATGTCCATGCCGCGCATGGCGTCGACGGCGTCGAAATCGATCTCGGGGAAGATGATCTGTTCCTTGACGCCCATGTTGTAGTTGCCGCGGCCGTCGAACGAGCGCGCCGACACGCCGCGGAAGTCGCGGACGCGGGGCAGCGAGACGTTGATCAGGCGGTCGAGGAACTCGTACATCTTCGCCCGGCGCAGGGTGACCTTGCAGCCGATCGGCCAGCCGTCGCGGATCTTGAAGCTCGCGACGGAGACGCGCGCGTTCGTGACGATCGGCTTCTGGCCGGCGATCTTCGTCATGTCGGCGACGGCGTTCTCCAGGATCTTCTTGTTGCCCACCGCCTCGCCCACGCCCATGTTGAGCGTGATCTTGGTGATGCGCGGAACCTGCATGACGTTCTCGTAGCCGAAACGCTCGACGAGCTTCGGGACGACGCTTTCCTTGTAGAACTTCTCGAGACGGGTGCTCATTGCATCATTCCTCAGGCGTCGATCGCCTCACCGCTCGAGCGGAACACACGCACTTTGTGTCCATTCTCGAGCACCTTGAAACCAATGCGCTCGCCCTTGCCGGTGGCGGGGTTGAGCAGCATCACGTTGGAAATGTGGAACGGCGCCTCTTTCTCGACGATGCCGCCGGCGACGTTCGCCTGCGGATTCGGCTTGGTGTGGCGCTTGATGATGTTGATGTTCTGCACGACGACCTTGTCGCCGGCGACGCGGACGACCTCGCCCTTCTTGCCCTTGTCGGCGCCGGCGATAACGATCACCTGGTCGCCCTTGCGGATGCGGTTCATGTCTGTTCCTTCCCTCAGATCACTTCGGGAGCGAGCGAGACGATCTTCATGAACTTCTCGGAGCGAAGTTCACGGGTCACGGGCCCGAAGATGCGGGTGCCGATCGGCTCCTGCTTGTTGTTCAGCAGCACGGCGGCGTTGCCGTCGAAGCGGATCAGCGAGCCGTCGGCGCGGCGCACGCCCGAACGGGTGCGGACCACGACGGCGTCGTAGACCTCGCCCTTCTTGACCTTGCCGCGCGGGATCGCGTCCTTGACGGTCACCTTGATGATGTCGCCGATGTGCGCGTACCGGCGCTTGGAGCCGCCGAGCACCTTGATGCACATCATTTCCTTGGCGCCGGAGTTGTCGGCGGCGTCGAGGTAGCTCTGGACCTGGATCATGTCGTGGCTCCTTACTTCGCCGCGCGCGTCACGACTTCGACGACGCGCCAGTTCTTGGTCTTGGACAGCGGGCGGCACTCGGCCACGCGCACGACGTCGCCTTCGTTGCAGGCGTTGTCGGCGTCGTGGGCGTGCAGCTTGGTCGAGCGGCGGATGTACTTGCCGTACAGCGCGTGCTTGACCTGGCGCTCGACGAGGATGGTGACCGTCTTGTCCATCTTGTTGCTGACGACGCGGCCTTCGACCGTGCGCAGCTGTTCGTTGTTATCGCTCATGGCTCGCCCTTACTTCTTCGCGGACAGCAGGGTCATCGTCTGCGCGATCTCGCGCCGGACCCGCTTGATGTTGTGGGGCTGGCCCAGCTGGCCCGTCGCCTTCTGCATGCGCAGGGAGAACTTCTCCCGGTGCAGGTCGAGCAGGTGGGCCTCGAGCTCGGCGGCCGACTTGTTACGCAGTTCCTTGAGTTCCATGTCAGCGCACCGTCCGGGTCACGAAAGTGGTGGTGACCGAGAGCTTGGCGGCGGCCAGGCGGAACGCCTCGCGCGCGGTCGCCTCGTCGACGCCCTCGATCTCGTAGATCACGCGGCCGGGGGCGATCTGCGCCACCCAGTACTCGACGTTGCCCTTGCCGGCGCCCATTCGCACTTCGATCGGCTTCTTGGTGATCGGCTTGTCCGGGAACACGCGGATCCACATCTTGCCGCCGCGCTTGACGTAGCGGCTGATCGAACGGCGGGCCGCCTCGATCTGGCGCGCGGTCAGCTGGCCGTGCGACGTGGCCTTGAGGCCGAACTCGCCGAAGCTGACGGCGGCGCCGTTCCAGCTCAGGCCGTCGTTGCGGCTCTTGAATACCTTGCGGTACTTGGTTCGCTTGGGTTGCAGCATGGCGGTTTACCTCGCTTCCTTCGCCGGGCGGGACGGGCGCTCGGAGCGCTCTTCCTGCTTCTCCTGGCCGACCTGGCTGAAGTCGAACACTTCGCCCTTGTAGACCCACACCTTGACGCCGATGATCCCGTAGGTGGTCGACGCTTCGGCGAACCCGTAATCGATGTCGGCACGCAGCGTGTGCAGCGGCACGCGACCTTCGCGGTACCACTCCGAACGCGCGATCTCGGCGCCGTTCAGGCGGCCGGCGACGTTGACCTTGATGCCCAGCGCGCCCAGGCGCATCGAGTTGCCGACGGCGCGCTTCATCGCGCGGCGGAACATGATGCGGCGCTCGAGCTGCTGCGCGATCGACTCGGCCACCAGCTGCGCGTCGAGTTCCGGCTTGCGGACCTCGGCGACGTTGATGTGCGCCGGGACGCCCATGATGTCGGACACTTCCTTGCGCAGCTTCTCGATGTCCTCGCCGCGCTTGCCGATCACGACGCCCGGGCGGGCGGAGTGGATCGTGACGCGGGCGGACTTCGACGGACGCTCGATCAGGATCTTCGAGATGCCGGCCTGCGCGAGCTTCTTGCGCAGCATCTGCCGGACCTTCAGGTCGGAGGTCAGGTACTGGGCGTAGTCGCGCTTGTTGGCGAACCACTTCGAATTCCAGTCCTTGGCGATGCCCAGGCGGATTCCGGTCGGATGAACTTTGTGACCCATAGTCTTCGTCCCTGCCTTACTTGCCCGGGCCCACGACCACGGTGATGTGGCTCGTGCGCTTGAGGATGCGGGTGCCGCGGCCCTTGGCGCGGGCCATGAAACGCTTCAGGACGGGGCCCTCGTCGACCATGATGGTCGAGACCTTGAGCTCGTCGATGTCGGCGCCGTGGTTGTTCTCGGCGTTCGAGATGGCGCTCCACAGGACCTTGCCGATCATGTGGGCCGCCTTCTTGTCCGAGAACTTGAGCAGCTCGTGCGCACGCGACGCCGGCATGCCGCGGACCTGGTCCGCGACGAGGCGCGCCTTCTGCGGCGAGATGCGGGCGGTGCGGAGAATGGCTCTGGTTTCCATCGTCATGTCTCCTTACTTGCCCGACTTCTTGTCGCCACCGTGACCCTTGAAGGTCCGGGTGACGGCGAATTCGCCGAGCTTGTGGCCGACCATGTTCTCGTTGACGAGAACCGGGATGTGCACCTTGCCGTTGTGGATGGCGATCGTGAGACCGACCATGTCCGGCGAGACCATCGAACGACGCGACCAGGTCTTGATCGGCTTCTTGCTGCTGCCCTGCGCGGCCTCCACCTTCTTGACGAGGTGGTGGTCGATGAAGGGACCCTTCTTGAGAGAACGTGCCATGGCCGATTAACCCCTGCGATCGCGCACGATGAACTTCTGGGTGCGCTTGTTGTTGCGCGTCTTGTAACCCTTCGCCGGCGTGCCCCACGGGGACACCGGATGCGGGTTGCCCTGGCCGGCCTTCGCCTCGCCACCGCCGTGCGGATGGTCGACCGGGTTCATGGCCGCGCCGCGGACGGTCGGCTTGACGCCGCGCCACCGCTTCGCACCGGCCTTGCCCAGCTTCTCGAGGTTGTGCTCGACGTTGCCGACCTCGCCGATCGTCGCGCGGCAGTCGGCCGGCACCTTGCGCATCTCGCCGGAGCGCAGGCGCAGGGTGGCGTAGCCGCCGTCGCGGGAGATCAGCTGCGCGCCGGCGCCGGCGGCGCGCGCCAGCTGCGCGCCCTTGCCCGGCTTCATCTCGACGCAGTGCACCGTCGAGCCGACCGGCATGTTGCGCAGCGGCAGGCTGTTGCCCGTCTTGATCGGCGCGTCCTTGCCGGCGATGACCTGGTCACCCGCGGTCAGGCCCTTCGGCGCGATGATGTAGCGGCGCTCGCCGTCGGCGTAGCACAGCAGCGCGATGTGCGCGGTGCGGTTGGGGTCGTACTCGATGCGCTCGACGCGGGCGGCGATGCCTTCCTTGTCGCGCTTGAAGTCGATGATCCGGTAAGCCTGCTTGTGGCCGCCACCGATGTGCCGGGTGGTGATCCGGCCATTGTTGTTGCGACCACCGGTCTTCGGCTTCTTCTCGGTCAGCGAATCCAGCGGGCCGCCCTTGTGCAGGCCAGCCGTGGAAACGCGCACCATCGAGCGGCGCCCGGGGGAAGTGGGTTTGAAAGTCTGCAGTGCCATGGGTCAGCCTCAGGCCTTGGCCATCACGTCGATCGTCTGGCCTTCGGCCAGGCGAACGTAAGCTTTGCGCCAGTCGACGCGGCGGCCTTCGCGGAAACGGAAGGTCTTGGACTTGCCCTTCACGTTCAACACGTTGACCGCCAGGACGGTGACGTTGAAAAGCGACTCGACGGCGGACTTGACGTCGGCCTTGGTCGCGGTGGTCGCAACTTCGAACACGTACTGGTTGATCTCCTGCAGCCGGGCGGTCTTTTCAGACACGCGCGGCGCGCGGATCACGTTGAGAAGTCGGATATTGCTCATGCCAGCCACTCCTCGATTTTCTTGACCGCCTCGGAGGT
>CAMPHE010000100.1 GCA_946885815.1 uncultured Arenimonas sp. | reverse complement strand
CCACGCGCTCGCATTCACGCGTGTCGAAATCGGTGCCCGCCGTCGACGACGCCCAGCCACAGTGCACGCAGCGGCGCCGCGATCGGCTGCGCCAGGAAGGCTTCCGGTGCGAGGCCGTCCGACGGGGTCGCGCGCTGCAGATCCGCGGCGGCGAACGGCTCGCCGGTGAACGCGGCGGCGCGCGCCAGCGCGGCCTGCTCGGCGGCGGCGACGAGCGCGGCGTCGGCGGCCTGCCGCGCCTGCGACGGCACCCAGTCGGACACCGCGCGCCAGCCGCCCAGCCGGCCCGCCGCGACTTCCGCCGCGAGCGCGTCGGTCAGCGCCTCTTCGCGCCGAAGCAGGGTCTGGGCATCGGGGCCGCGTACGAGGAAGAACTGCGCCGGGCTCGGCAGGTCGAGCAGCGCGCCGACACGGCGCTCGCTCTCGATCAGTTCCGGTGGCGAAGCCTGCAGGCCGCGCAGCTCGTCGTCGACGCGCAGTTGCAGCAGTCCGCCGACGATCACCGCGGCGACGAGTGCCGCGGCGAGCCAGCCGGCCGCGGTCGGCCGCCAGCGCGGCCAGTGCGCGAGGCTGCCGGCGACCGCGGCGGCGAAACGGCTGTGGGCGGGCACGCCACGGTCGAGCCACGGGAACCACAGGACCGCCGTCGCGAACGCCGCGGCGAGTCCGGCGGCGGCGAAGACCGCCATCTGCCGCAACCCCGGGAACGGCGCGATGCCGAGCGCGCCGTACGCGAGCACGCTGGTGCCCAGCGCGAGCGCCAGTGCCGGCAGCAGCGAACGCATCAGCGCCCGCGGCGCGACCTGCGGCTGGCTCTGGCGACAGGCGAAGTAATGGATGCCGTAGTCCTCGGCGACGCCGACGAGGCTGGCGCCGAACACCAGCGTCAGCAGGTGCACGCGGTCGAACACGAGCGCGGTGGCCGCGACGCCGGCCGCGGTGCCGATCAACAGCGACAGCGCGACCAGCAGCATCGGCCGCGGGCTGCGGAACGCGAGCCAGACGAGGGTCACCACGGCGAGCAGCGAACCGAGGCCGATCGTTCCGACCTCGAACGACGCGCGCACGGCGGCCGCCTCCGCATGCAGCGGCACGCCGCCCTGCACGATCCGCAGCGCGCCGCCGGCCGCCTTCGCCGCGGCGGCCGCGCGGTCGAGCGATCCGCGCAGCCGAGCTTGCCCGTCGAGCCGGAAGGCCGGCGCCGTGCTCTCGAGCCGCAACACCGCCCAGTCGCGCTCTTCCGCGTGCAGCGCGACGAGGCCGTCACGCTCCATCAGCCCGCGGCCGGCGCGCGCCTGCCACCACGCCGGCCACAGGCCGAGCGGATCGTCCTGCCAGCGCCCGAAGCCGCCGCCGGCGCCCGGCGCGAACAGGCGGGCCAGCGCGAGTTCGGCGAGCGTTTCCGGCGACTGCGTCCGCAGCTGCCCGCGCTGCGCGTGCGTCAGCAGTCCGTCGCGGTGCGGGCGAAGCAGGTCGATGGCGGCACCAAGACCGGCGTCGCCGGCTTCGGTTCCGGCGAGCACGCCATCCCGCGCGAGCGTCGCCACGAACGCCTCGGTGCCTGCCCGCGTCCGCGCCCAGTCGTCTCCGGACAACAGCACCACGACGGACCGGGTCGCGGCGTCGGCCATGCGTGCGTTGGCCGCGTCGAGCAGCGGGTCGTCGACGGCGCCCGGAAGCATCGCGAGCACGTCGGTATCGAGCCGGGCCTCGCGCCAGAAACCCGCCTGCTGCACGGCCAGCGCCAGCACGCACGCGAGCCAGAACCACGCCGCCCACGCGCGTCGCGGCCGTGCCGGCGGCAGGCCCTGCCCCGCCGCGGCCGGCGCGACGTCTCGCGACGCGGGCGCGAGGTCACTCAAAGCGCGCGAGCTCCGTGGCATCGGCCGACGGTGCCTCGGCGAGCCCCGCGAAGCGGATCGTGCTGCGATCCCCCGCCGCTTCGGCGATGCGCACCTCGCGCACATGCGCGTCGCCGGCGAGGTCGATGCCGGTTAACACGCGCTGCAGCGGTCCCGGCCGCGGCGTCAGATGCAGCGTCCAGGTGCCGTCGTCGCCGAGCGCGCCTTCGAGCTCGAACTGCGGTGCCAGCGCGTCGAGATCGCCCGCCACCAGCGCCAGCAGCAGCGCGTTGACGGCCGCGGTCGCCGGTGACTCGCCGGCATCGAGCAGCACGCGCGTCGTGCCGTCCGGCAGCGTCGTCACCAGCCGCTCGCGGCCGAGCACGGTCGACGAAGCGAACGGTTCGGCGGTGTCCCAGGCGATGCCGCGGTCACGCACGAGCACGAACGTGCCGCGCGAACGCAGCGGAACGCGGAAGCCCTGCAACTGCTTTTCCTGCTCGAACCCGCCCCGCAGGACCGCGGGCCGTGCGAGACGCGCGCGGATGCCGTCGAGCGCGGAAGCCGCCGCATCCGACGCCGTCGCCGGCAGGCAGGCGGCGAGCGCGAGGCCGGCGGCGAACAGGACACGGGCCACGAACGGCCTCACGGGTCGATCCCCAGCCGCTGCCGCAGCACCGGCGGCGACGCGTAGCACATCTCGCCGCTCGCCGCGTCCACCGCGACCTGGATCGTTTCGGCGCGCGTGACCAGTTCACCGGTACCGGCGTCCCGGATCTCGTAGCTGATCTTCATCCGCAGCTCCCATTCGACCAGTCGCGCGGTCACCCGCAGCCGCTGGCCGAAGCGCGCCGAACGCAGGTACTTCGTGCGCAGGTCGACGATCGGCCACAGATAGCCGGATTCGCGCATCTGCGGGTAGTCGTAGTCGAACGACTGCAGCAGCGCGCAGCGCGCGAGCTCCAGGTACTTGATGTAGTTCCCGTGCCAGACCACCTCCATCGGATCGAGGTCGTGGAAGGCCGGGCTCAGTTCGATCGTGGCGCTGTGCTCACGCATACAGGACCCACGCCTCGGCGCGGATCGCCGCGAGCAGCGCGCGCAGCTCGGTATCCAGCGCGCGGTCCTCGACGATCAGCGGGATGCGCGCCTCGAGATCGAGGAACATCGCCTCGGCCTCGGGGGCGAGCTTCGCGCTGCCTTCGTGCGCGCGGCGCAGCGCGATGCCCTGCCGCGCGGTCACCAGCAGCGCCGCCACGACCTGTTCGACCAGTTCGAGCACGCGCAGGCAGTCGCGCGCGGCGATCGTGCCCATGCTCACCTTGTCCTGGTTGTGGCACTCGGTGCTGCGCGAGAACACCGACGCCGGCATCGTCAGCTTCAGCGCCTCGGCGGTCCACGCCGAGGCGGCGATCTGCAGCGCCTTCAGCCCGTGGTTCAGCGGCGCGCGCTCGCCGCTCGCCGCCGACAGGTTCGCCGGCAGCCCGTGGCTGTAGCGCGCGTCGACCAGCAGCGCCATCTGCCGGTCGAGCAGGTCGGCGAGGTTGGCGACGGCGTTCTTCAGGCAGTCCATCGCGAACGCGACATGGCCGCCGTAGAAGTGGCCGCCGTGCAGCACCATTTCCTGCTCGGCGTCGATCAGCGGATTGTCGTTGGCGCTGTTGAGTTCGTTCTCGATGTTCGCGCGCAGCCACGGCAGCGCGTCCTCGAGCACGCCGATCACATGCGGCGCGCAGCGCAGCGAATAGCGGTCCTGCAGGCGCTGCTCGTTGCGCGGCGGGCGGTCCGACGCGAGGTCGGTGCGCAGGCGCGCCGCGACGCGCTGCTGGCCCGGGTGCGGCTTCGCGCGGAACAGCGTCTCGTCGAAGTGATGCGCGTTGCCGGCGCTGGCGACGACATTGAGCGCCGTGATGCGCGTCGACAGCCGGCACAGGTAGTCCGCCCGCTGCCACGCCAGGCAGGCCAGCGCGGTCATCACCGCGGTGCCGTTCATGATCGCCAGCCCTTCCTTCGGTCGCAGCCGCAGCGGCGCCAGGCCGTGCATCGCCAGCGCCTCGGCGGCGGGCATCGTGCGGCCGGCATGCCACACGTCGCGCTCGCCGCAGAGCACCGCGGCGACGTACGACAGCGGCGTCAGGTCGCCGCTGGCGCCGACCGAACCCTCGGCGGGGATCAGCGGCAGGATGTCGTGCGCGAGCAGCGCCTGCAGCTGGCGCAGCAGGCCGAAGCTGACGCCGGACACGCCCTGCGCCAGCGACTGCAGCCGCACCAGCAGTACCGCACGCGTCTCCTCCGGATCGAGGAACCGCCCGAGGCCGACGCCGTGGTACGCGTACAGGTGGTGCGGGAGTTCGGCGACGAGCGCCGGCGGGATCGCGACGGTGCACGAATCGCCGTACCCGGTGCTGACGCCGTAGACGACGCCGTCCTCGTGGATCAGCCGGTCGACGAAGTCGGCCCCGCGCACGATGCGCTCGCGGAACGCCGGTTCGGGCGAGAGCTGCGTGGCGCAGGCGCCACGGGCGGCGGCGACGACCTCCTCCAGCCGCAGCGGGCGGCCGTCGATCGTCAGCGTCGCGGAATCAGTCGGAATGGCGGGCATGGGGTACGCGTTCCCAGAAGGGGTAGAAATTGAACCAGTCGTACGGCGAGCGGCGGACGCAGCTTTCCAGCCAGTCGGCGAAGCGCTGCGCGTACGCGTCGAGCGCCTCGTCGCGACGGCCGCGCGGCAGCTCGATCCGCGCCGCCAGCGGCCGGAGCCGCGCATGGTAGCCGTCGCCTTCGTGCTCGCACGACATCATCCACAGCGGACAGCGCAGCAGCGACGCGAGCAGGTACGGACCGGACGGGAAATCCGCCGGCGCGCCGAGGAAATCCGCGCGGCACAGGCGGTCGCCCTGCACCGGCACGCGGTCGGCGGCGATCGCGACGAATTCGCCGGCGGCGACGCGTTCGGCGAGCCGCATCGCGGTCGGTGGCGAGAAGTCGGTGACCTGCATCAGGCGCACCGTCGAGGCCGGATTGATCCGCGCCAGCATCGCGTTGAACCGCTGCGCGTGCGCCGTGTGCACCAGGATCGTCACCGGCAGCCCGCCGACGCGGGCGCCGGCGGCGGTCTGCAGCAGTTCGAGGCAGCCCATGTGCGCGGTCGCGATCACCGCGCCCTGCCCGCGCGCGGCATCCGCCAGCAGCGGCTCGTGGCCGCTGAAGACGAGGCTGCCGGGGGGCATGCGGCCGGCGATCGCCAGCATCTTGTCGAGCATCGTCTCGGCGAACGCGAAGAAATGACGCAGCGACTGCCGCACGCCGGGTTCGCGATCGAACACGGAATGCGCCGCCTGCAGCCGGCGCAGGTAGTCGCGCGAGGCACCGCGCGCCGTCGGGCTGGCGAGCCACCACGCCAGCACCACCGGCCACGCGCACAGCCGGAACGGCCAGCGCCCGAGCCAGCGATGGACGCCGTACAGGAACCACGTGCCGCCGACGAACGTCGACTCGCCGAGGCCGGCCCAGTGGCGCGCGCTCATCGGGTCGCCATCCGGCGCGCGAGCAGGCGCGGCACCCGCGGCAGCATCCCGAAGAACAGCCGGGTGTGCATCCACGAGATCCGCAGGTTGTCGCGCCACAGGTCGAAATGCGACACGCCGTCACTCGGGTACGTCACCTTCGTCGGCACGTTGCGTACGCGCACGCCGGCCCAGACCAGCCGCACCAGCACCTCGGTGTCGAAATCCATGCGCCGGCCGAGCCGCCGGCGCCGCAGCAGCGCGAGCGTCGACGGCAGCGGGTAGACGCGGAAGCCGCACATCGAATCGGCGATCTCGAACGACAGCGTGTTGATCCACACCCAGACGTGCGTCGCGTAGCGGCCGACGAGCCGGCCGCGCGGCACCGAGGCGTCGTACACCGGGCGGCCGTTGATCACCGCGGCGGGCGCCGCGCGCGCGTGCTCGAGGAAGGCCGGTACGTCGGCGGCGTCGTGCTGCCCGTCGGCGTCGATCTGCAGCGCGTGCGTCGCGCCGCGGCGCCCGGCTTCCTGCAGGCCGGCGATCACGGCGCCGCCCTTGCCCTGGTTCGCGTCGAGCCGCAGCAGCGTCACGCGCGACGGTGTCGCCGCCGCGAGCTCGCGCAGCACCGCGGCGCACCGTTCACCGGAGCCGTCGTCGACCAGCAGCACCGGCACGCCGTGCGGCAGCAGCCGCTGCAGCAGCGGACCGATCGCCCGCTCGTGTTCGTAGACCGGGATCACGATCATCGGCGCGAACGTGTCGCTCATGCGGCCGCCTCCGCCGCGAACAGCATCCGGCCGCTGGCGTGCACGCCCGCCTCGGACGTGAAGCGGAACGACAGCACGCCCGGCTGCCAGTCCAGCGTCGCCTGCAGGTCCGCGCCGGGTCGCACGAGCTGCTGGAACTTCAGCGACTCCATCCGCAGGAACGCGCCGCAGGGGCCGAACGCCTCGGCCGCGAGGCGCACCGCCCAGTCGAGCAGCACGACCCCCGGCAGCACCGGCATGTCGGGGAAATGGCCGCCGAATCCGGCGACGTCGGGCGCCGCACGCAGGCGCGCCGAGGCGCTGGTGGAATCGCGGCGTTCCCAATGCGGCGCCGGCATCGACGGATGGAACAGCGCCCGCAGCGCCCGCACGCCCGTCTTGCCCTGCGCGTCGGCCGGCAGCGCAGGCACGAAGCGCCACCGCCGCGGCACCGCGATCGCGTCGATCCGGTCGACGAGCGACGCACGCAGTGCCGCCGACACGACGGCGCGGCCGTCGCGCGCGAGCGCTGCCTCGCCATCGGGGG
>CAMPHE010000099.1 GCA_946885815.1 uncultured Arenimonas sp. | reverse complement strand
ATTTCGACAAGGTCGTGAGCCTCTACCTCGCCGCGCGCGCCGGGCAGACGCTGCACGGCCCGGACCTGGTGGTCGCGGCGGAGAAGGCCGGCCTCGTGTTCGGCCACATGAACATTTTTCACCGCCTCGTCGACAACCACCCGGAGCAGGGCCCGGTGTTCAGCGTCGCGAACCTGGTGAAACCCGGCTCGTTCGACATGGCGCAGATCCAGGACCTGCGCACGCCGGGCATCAGCTTCTTCATGGCGTTGCCCGGGCCGCTGGCCGCGCTCGACGCGTGGGAGGCGATGCTGCCGACCGCGCAGCGCATGGCCGAACTGCTCGATGCCGTGCTGCTGGACGAGGAACGCAATGCGCTCGGCCGCCAGCGCATCTCGCATATCCGCGAGGACCTGCGCAATTACGACCGCAAGCAGCAGAAGTGGGACCTGCGCACCACCCGCTGAGGCGCCGATGAGCCCGACGCCCGCTGCGCGCGCCGCCGAGCTTCGGCGCCGGATCGACGACGCCAACCACCGCTATCACGGGCTCGACGATCCGGCGATTCCGGACGCCGAGTACGACGCGCTGGTGCGCGAACTCGAACGGCTCGAACGCGAACACCCGGCGCTGGCGACGGACGATTCGCCGACGCGCCGCGTCGGCGCCGCGGCTTCGGCCCGATTCCCGGCGGTCGAGCACGAGGTGCCGATGCTGTCGCTGAACAACGCGTTCGCGGCGGAGGAGGTGCGCGATTTCGTGCAGCGCATCGCGCGCGAACTGGGCGAGGCCGAGCCGGATTTCTCGGTGGAGCCGAAGCTCGACGGCCTCGCGATCAGCCTGCGCTACGAGCACGGCGTGTTCGTGCGCGGCGCGACCCGCGGCGACGGCGCGACGGGCGAGGACGTGACGGCGAACCTGCGGACGATCGCCGATGTCCCGCGGACGCTGGGACCCCCGAAAGCGGGTGCCGGAGCGGCGTCGCCGCCCGCCGTGCTCGAAGTCCGCGGCGAGGTGTACATGCCCCGCGCCGGCTTCGAGGCCTACAACGCGCGGATGCGCGAATCCGGCGGCCGGCCGCTCGCGAATCCACGCAACGGCGCCGCCGGTTCGCTGCGCCAGCTCGATCCCGCCGTCACCGCCGCGCGGCCGCTGGCGTTTTTCGCCTACGGTCTGGGCGTGGTCGAAGGCTGGGACGCGCAGCCGTCGACGCATTCGGCGACGCTGCAGGCGCTCGCGGCGTTCGGTTTCCCGGTGTCGCCCGAGGTCGCCACCGCGCGCGGCGCCGACGGGCTGCTGGCGTATTTCGACGCGATCGGCGCGCGCCGCGACGCGCTGCCGTACGACATCGACGGCGTCGTCTACAAGCTCGACGCCTTCGGCCAGCAGCGCGCGATGGGGTTCGTGTCGCGCGCGCCGCGCTGGGCGATCGCGCACAAGTTCCCGGCGCAGGAACAGCAGACCACCGTCGAGGCGATCGAGGTGCAGGTCGGCCGCACCGGCGCCCTGACGCCGGTGGCGCGGCTCGCCCCGGTGGCCGTCGCCGGCGTCACGGTGACGAACGCGACGCTGCACAACGCCGACCAGATCGCGCGACTCGACGTGCGCGTGGGCGACACCGTGATCGTGCGCCGCGCCGGCGACGTCATTCCCGAAGTGGTGCGCGTGGTTCCCGGCGAGCGCCCGGTCGGCGCGGACGGCGAACCGCGGCATCCGCCGTATGCGTTCCCGACGGTCTGCCCGGCGTGCGGTTCGGACGTCGAGGCGGTGCGCAAGGTCGCCAGCGTCACCAAGTCCCGCGGCATCGAATACGCCGAGGGCGCGGCGATGGTCTGCACCGGCGGCCTGTTCTGCCCGGCGCAGCGCAAGCAGTCGATCATCCATTTCGCGTCCCGCCGGGCGATGGACATCGACGGACTCGGCGACCGTTTCGTCGAGGACCTGGTCGACTTCGGCCATGTCGAGACGGTGGCCGACCTGTACCGGCTGCGGGTCGACGATTTCGTCGCGATGAAGCGCCAGGCCGACGAACGCGACGGCACCGTGCCGGAGACCGTGAAGGCCGGCAAGGTCGCGACGAAGTGGGCGGAAAACCTCGTCGCCGCGATCGCCGCGAGCCGGAACACGACGCTGGAGCGGCTGCTGTTCGCGCTCGGCATCCGCAACACCGGCGAAGGCACCGCGAAGGGGCTGGCGCGGCATTTCGGCGCGCTCGACCCGATCATGACGGCGGACGTCGCCACGCTCGTCGGCGTGCCCGACATCGGCCCGATCGTCGCCGAGAGCCTCGTGCACTTCTTCGCCCAGCCCCACAACCGCGACGTGATCGCCGCGTTGCGCGCCGCCGGCGTGCAGTGGCCGGAACCCGGCCCGCAGCGCGCGACCGAAGGCCCGCTCGCAGGCAGGACGGTGGTGCTCACCGGCAGCCTCGCCGCGATGACGCGCGATGAAGCCGGCGCGAAACTCGAAGCGCTCGGCGCGAAGATCGCCGGCAGTGTCTCGAAGAAGACCAGTTTCGTCGTGGCCGGCGAGGCGGCCGGCTCGAAGCTGGAGAAGGCGCGGGAGCTGGGGCTGGAGGTGTGGGGGGAAGGGGAGCTGCTGGCGTTTCTGCAGCGACACTGAGGCCTTTCCGGCGCAGAATGCGCCGATGAAAGACTGGAAACCCACCGCCACCCCCAAGGCCCTCAAGCTCCGCGCCGACCTGTACGCGCTGTTGCGCGGCTTCTTCGCCGAACGCGGCGTGCTGGAGGTCGAGACCCCGGTGCTGTCGGCGGGCGGCAATACCGACCCGAACATCGAGAGCCTGTCGCTCGCGTTCAACGGACCGGCGGCGGCGGGTGAAGCGCGGCGATGGCTGCGCACGTCGCCGGAATTCGCCCTCAAGCGGCTGCTCGCGGCCGGCGTCGGCGACTGCTACGAACTCGGCCGCGTGTTCCGCGACGGCGAGGCCGGCAAGCGCCACAACCCCGAATTCACGATGCTGGAGTGGTATCGCGTCGGCTGGGACCACCACCGGCTGATGGACGAGACCGCCGAGCTGCTGAAGGCGGCGATGGCGCTGGTCGGACGGCGTGCGAGCGTGCGCGAATTCAGCTTCCGCCAGCTCTACCAGGAGCGTTTCGGCTTCGACCCGTTCACCGCGTCCGAGGACGAGCTGCGATCGCCGCTGCAGGTCTACGGCATCGACCCCGCCGGCCTGACGCGCGACGACTGGCTCGACCTGCTGATGACGCACCTGATCCAGCCGAGCATCCCGCCGAGCCGGATCCTGCTGGTGTACGACTACCCGGCCAGCCAGGCGGCGCTGGCCCGGCTGCGCGACGGCGATCCGCCGGTCGCGGAGCGTTTCGAGGCCTATCTGGGGCCGCTGGAGATCGCCAACGGCTACCACGAACTCCTGGATGCCGGCGAACAGCGCGCGCGTTTCGAGGCCGATGTCGCGCGACGCCGTGGACGCGGTGGCGAAGCCCCCGCGATCGACGAACGCCTGCTCGCGGCGATGCCGAGGCTGCCCGCCTGCGCCGGCGTCGCGCTCGGCGTGGACCGGCTGCTGATGGCGCTGGCGGGCACGGACCGCATCGCCGACGTGCTGGCCTTTCCGTTCGACCGGGCGTGAACCGCGACTGAGCCACCGCCCGGCCGGACTGAAATTTTTACTCGCGTATCACCGCGTCGGGGTCACAGTCGGTCCGCACGACCCGTCCCGCGGTCGATCGAGGAACTCGCGATGAACCGGATCACGCTCGCGCTGCTCGCCACCGCCGGTGCCCTGACGCTGGCCGGCTGCGTTCCGTCCCAGTACGGCTACGGCTCCAGCTATGGCAACCCCTACTACGGTCGCGACGACTACTACGGGAGCGACGATCGTTACTCGAACGACGGCACCTTCCGCTGCGAGTCGGAGGACCATCGCGTCCGCCGCTGCAACGTCAACACGAGCGGTGGCGTGCGGCTCGTGCGCCAGGAATCGGACGCGCCGTGCGTGCAGGGCCGCACGTGGGGCTACGACCGCGACGGCGTCTGGGTGTCGGGCGGCTGCCGCGCGCGCTTCGCCGTCGGCGGCGGCTACTATGACGACGGTTATTCGCGCGACGCGCAGACCGTCCGCTGCGAATCGCAGGACGAACGCCGCCGTGTCTGCCGCCTGCCGTTCCGCGCGCGAAGCGTGGCGATCTCGCGCCAGCTGAGCGACACCCGCTGCCAGCAGGGCTACAACTGGGGCTGGAACAGCGACACGGTGTGGGTCGATCGAGGCTGCCGCGCGGAATTCGTCGCGCGCTACTGATCGCCGTCGCGGAGCCCCTGACGAAGCCCGGCCTCGGCCGGGCTTCGCTGTTCACAGGGTCGCGACACGGCTGAATCGTTTCCCCGGCGTGCCGGCAGGATTGCAGGCCAATTCATTTGCCCGGGTCGACACTCGGGGGCGTGCGCCGAAACTGCGGCGCGGCTGCAGGAGACCCGACATGAATCGCCTAGTTCCCCTCGTCGTCGCCATCGCCGCGGTCGCGGTGCCGGCGGCCGCTTCCGCCCAGTACCGCTACGGCGGCTACCGCGGCGTGGATACCGTGCGCTGCGAATCGAACGACCATCGCACGCGCGTGTGCCGCGTCGACACCGCCGGCGGCGTACGTCTCGTCGACCAGGATTCGCGTTCGCCCTGCGTGCTCGGCCGCACGTGGGGATACGACCGCAGCCGCATCTGGGTCTCGCAAGGGTGCCGCGGCAAATTCGAGGTGGGCGGGGGTGTCGCCTATTCCTCGCGCAATACCGGTGTCTACGATCCACGGTACGGCACGCGCTATCCCTCGAACGCCAGGTATTACGGTTCGCAGTACCCGTCGTCCGCGTATCGGTACCCGTCGACCGCATCGTCGTACTACGGCGACCGCTACTACGACGAGCGCTATCGCAGCGGTTACGCGGGTGACCCGCGCTACGACGACCGTTACTACAGCGGCGCCGGCTACTACGGCGGCACGTCCGACCGCTACTCCAATCCGATCGCCGCGGTACTCGGCGCGGTGCTCGGCGTCGGGTCGTACGACCAGCGCTACTACAGCGGGCGCCAGCCACGGACGTTCCGCTGCGAATCGATCGACGGCCAGCCGCGCTTCTGCCGCCTGCCGTTCAGCGCGAACCGCATCGACATCCGCCGGCAGCTGAGCGACACCCGCTGCAGCGAAGGCTACAACTGGGGTGCGCGACGCGATGGCGTCTGGGTCGAGCGGGGCTGCCGCGCGGAATTCGTCGTCTACTGATCCGCTTTCATGCGGGAACGCGGCGGCCTGCGGGCCGCCGTTTTTTTTGCCGGCGCGCGGTCCGCCGCGGGCGTCGGCGAGGTGAAGCCGCGGCCGATCGCCGCGGCGATACGCAGGGGCGGCATCGCCAGCGACAGGGCCTCGGCACTCCACGTGCGAAGCGTCTTCGGGGCGAGTTTCAGCGCGCCGGCGAGCGGCGCCGGCAGCCAGTCGGCGCCCGCCTTGCGCAATCGGCACACGCTGTCGGCGTAGCGCCCGGCGGCCCACGTGACGCCGACGGCGCGCACGGTCGCCGTCACCAGCGGCTCCAGCGGCGTGTAGCGCATCAGCGGCTTCCCGAGCGCGGCCGGCAGCCAGGCCCGGATCACCGCGTTCAGGCCGTCGCGGGTCGCCAGCGGCGTCATCGCCGCCTGGGTGCGGGCGACGGCGAGCACGCCCTCGAGTTCCCAGCCGGCGGGGTCGAGCCCGTAGCGGCGGTAGATCTCGCGGATCAGGCCGCGCTGCACGTCGTCGGCCGAGGCCGGCGTGCCTTCGCGCTTCAGTGCCGCCGGCACCAGCGGCCGCAGCACCGGCAGCTTCTGCAGCCAGACCTGCAGCGCCGCGCCGGCACCGGCGCGCACGCACGCCGCGTGCAGCAGGGCTTCGATGCCGCCGGCCGGTGCGGCGGAGACGGACGGGGGGCGGACGGGTGCGCGCGGCATCGCTGCAGGATAAGCGGCGCGGCCCGGATTGCTAGACTTCCGCATCCCCCGGACGAGGCAGACGATGGATTTCGACCGCTACGACCGCATCCGCCCGATCCGCTGGGACGGCGACCGCCTGTCGCTGCTCGACCAGCGCCGCCTGCCGGCGACCGTCGAGTACGTGGAGTGCGCCGACAGCGACGCGGTGGCGACCGCGATCCGCGACCTCGTCGTGCGCGGGGCGCCGGCGATCGGCATCGCGGCGGCGTGGGGCGCGGTGCTGGCCGGCCAGCGCGTGCAGGCCGCGAACGGCGACGACGCGCTCGCCGCGATGACGCCGGCGCTGCAGCGGCTGCAGGCGGCGCGACCGACGGCGGTGAACCTGATGTGGGCGCTGGCGCGCGTGCGCCGCACGCTGCACGGCACCGGCAGCGACTGGCTGAACGTGCTGGAGCTGCAGGCGCGCACGATCGAGGCGGAGGATCTCGCGGCGAACCGGCATATGGGCGCGCTCGGCGCGGCGCTGATCGAGCCGGGCAGCGGCGTGCTGACGCACTGCAATACCGGATCGCTGGCGACGGCGGGGTTCGGCACCGCGCTCGGCGTGATCCGCGCCGGCGTCGCCGGCGAGCGCATCGGCGAGGTGTTCGCGAGCGAGACGCGGCCGTGGCTGCAGGGCGCGCGCCTGACGGTGTGGGAGCTGCAGCAGGACGGCATCGACGCGAC
>CAMPHE010000098.1 GCA_946885815.1 uncultured Arenimonas sp. | reverse complement strand
CTGTTCGCGATGATCGAACTGGCCCGCCGGGAAGGCGTGCCGGATATCGCCGTGCACGCCTTCCTCGACGGCCGCGACACGCCGCCGCGGTCGGCCGAGCCGAGCCTGCAGCGGCTGCAGGCCCTGTGCGCCGCCGGCGACGACGCGCATATCGCGACGATCGGCGGCCGCTACTTCGCGATGGACCGCGACCAGCGCTGGGACCGCGTCGAGCGCGCGTGGAAGGCGGTCGTCGACGCCGACGCCGACGACACCGCCAGCGACGCGATCACCGCGCTGCACGCCGCCTACGGCCGCGGCGAGAACGACGAGTTCGTGCAGCCGACGGTGATCACCGGCGCTCGCGGCATCCGCGACGGCGACGCCGTCGTGTTCATGAACTTCCGCGCCGACCGCGCCCGACAGCTGACGGCGGCGTTCACCGCGCCGGATTTCGCCGGCTTCGCGGCGCGGCGGCCGCACCTGTCGCGCTTCGTCGGGCTCGCCGAATACGACGCGAAGCTGCCGGCGAAGGTCGCGTTCGCGACCGCCGACCTGCGCGACACGCTCGGCGAAGTCCTCGCCGCGCACGGCCTGACGCAGCTTCGCATCGCCGAAACCGAAAAGTACGCCCACGTGACGTTCTTCTTCAGCGGCGGCCGCGAGGAACTCGTCGCGGGCGAGGAGCGCGCGCTGATTCCGTCGCCGAAGGTCGCCACCTACGACCTGCAGCCGGAAATGAACCTGCCGCTGCTCACGGCGCGGCTCACCGACGACATCCGCGCGCGCAGGCACGACGTGATCGTCTGCAACATCGCCAACCCCGACATGGTCGGGCACAGCGGCATCCTCGCGGCGGCGGTGCAGGCGGCCGAAGCGGTCGACACCGCGCTGGGCGCGATCCGCGCCGCGCTGCGCGACGCGGGCGGCGAAATGATCGTCACCGCCGACCACGGCAACCTGGAGCAGATGCGCGACCCGGACACCGGCCAGCCGCACACCTCGCACACCACCGGCCCGGTGCCGCTGGTGTATTGCGGCCGCCGCGCGACGCTGCGCGCGGGCGGTGCGCTGCGTGACATCGCGCCGACGCTGCTGGCGCTGCTCGGCCTGCCGCAGCCGGCGGAAATGACCGGGCGCTCGCTGGTGACGCTGGCTTGAAAGCGCCGCGCGGAGCGGCGCTGCTGCTCGCGGCGCTGTGCGCGTCGGCCGCGCCGTGCCTCGCCCAGGTCGCCGATCGCGCGAAGGAGGAAGCGGCGGCCGAGCGCCGGCTGGCGACGCTGCGCGAGCAGATCGCCGGCATCGCCGCCGAGCAGCGCGCCGCGGAAGGCGAGCGGGCCAAGGCGGGCGATGCGCTGCGTACCGCCGACCGCGCGGTGTCCGATGCCGTACGCTCGCTGCGTCGCACCGAAGCGGCGATCGCCACCGGCGAAACGGAACTGCAGGCGCTGCAGGCGAAACAGGCGGCGCTCGAGGCCGGTCTGTCGGCGCAGCGCGAGGCGCTCGCCGCCCTGGTGCGGTCGGCCTACGCGCTCGGCCGCCACGAACAGCTGAAGCTGCTGCTGGCGCAGGACCGCATGAGCGATCTCGCCCGCGTGCTCGCTTACCACCGCTATTTCCAGGCGGACCGGCAGGAGCGCATCGCCGGGCTGATCGACGAACTGCAGTCGCTCGCCGCCGTCGCCAGACAGGTCGAGGACCAGCGGCAGATCCTCGAAGCCGCGCGCGGGCAGCAACAGGCCGACCTCGCGTCGCTCGAAGCGCAGCGCGGGGAGCGCGCGACCGTGCTGGCGACCCTCGAGGCCGGCTTCGCCGACCGCAAGGCGCGGCTGGCGACGCTCGGCCGCGACGAGGCGTCGGTGAAGAAGCTGCTCGAGAAGCTGCGCGATGCGATCTCCGACATTCCCGCGCAGGTGGACGAGACCCGGCCGTTCGCGCAGCGGCGCGGCCAGCTCGCGCGTCCGCTCGCCGGCACCGTGCTCGCCGCGTTCGGCGGCAAGCTGCCCGACGGTCGCGCCAGCGACGGCCTGCTGATCGCCGGCACGGCCGGCGCCGACGTGCGTGCCGCGGCACCCGGGCGCGTCGCGTTCGCCGACTGGCTGAAGGGCTACGGCCTGCTCGTGATCCTCGACCACGGCGACGGCTGGATGACGCTCTACGCGTTCAACGACGCGCTGCTCAAGGACGTCGGCGACTGGGTCCGCGCCGGCGATCCGCTCGCCACCGTCGGCACCTCCGGCGGCCAGGGCCGTCCCGCGCTCTACTTCGAACTCCGCCGCGCCGGCGCGCCGCAGGATCCGAAGCCCTGGCTTCGGCCATAGCTCGCCGGACAGATGCTCACCCCCCGGGTGCCGCATAATCAGCGCATGGTGCGAATCGTGCTGGCGGTGGTGATGGTGCTCGGCGCGGCGGCGGCGAGCGGGCAGGATGTCGCGGCGACGCCCGATCCCGCGACGGCGATGCCGCCGGTGCCGGCGACGGTGCCGGTGGAGGAGATCCGCCGCTACGTCGCGGTTTACCGTGCGATCAAGGACGCCTACGTCGAACCGATCGACGACCGCACGCTGATGAAGGCCGCGCTGCGCGGGCTGCTCTCGGACCTCGATCCGCACAGCGCCTACCTCGAGAAGGAGGACGCCGAAGCGCTGCTGCAGCAGACCGAGGGCGAATACGCCGGCATCGGGATCGAGATCGAACAGCGCGCCGACCGCAGCATCCTCGTCGTCGCGCCGATCGACGGCACGCCGGCGCAGCGCGCGGGGCTGCGCGCCGGCGACCTGATCGTCGCGATCGACGGGCAGTCGCTCACGGCCGACGGCGCCGACGCCGCGAGCCTCGAGCTGCGCGGGCCGCCGGGATCGGAGGTGACCATCACGTTCCTGCGCGCGGGCGAAACCTCGCCGCGCGAGCTGGTGATCACGCGCGAAACCATCCACGTCGATTCGGTCACGAGCCGCATGCTCGAGCCCGGTTACGGATACCTGCGCATCAGCACGTTCCAGGCCGACACCGCGCCGGCGTTCGCGCGGCACCTCGAACGTCTCGAGGCGCAGGCCGGCGGCGCGCTGTCGGGCGTCGTGCTCGACCTGCGCAGCAATCCGGGCGGCCTGCTGAACGCCGCGGTGGAAGCCGCCGACGCGCTGCTCGACGACGGTGTCATCGTGGTGACGAAGGGGCGCCTCGCCTTCGCCAACGCGCGTTATCACGCCAAGCCCGGCGACCTCGCCGACGGCGCGCCGGTCGTCGTGCTCGTCGACGCCGGCACCGCGAGCGCGGCCGAAGTGCTGGCCGGCGCGCTGCAGGATCATCGCCGCGCGACGGTGATGGGCAGCCGCACCTTCGGCAAGGGCTCGGTGCAGACGGTGGTGCCGCTGGAGAACGGCGACTCGGTGAAGCTCACGACCGCGCGCTACTACACGCCGGACGGGCGCTCGATCCAGGCGCGCGGCATCCGGCCCGACATCGTGATCCGTGGCGAAGCCAGCCGCGGCCTGCGCGAGCAGGATCTTCCCGGCCACCTGCGCGGCGACGACGAAGCCGCGGACGGCTTCGCGATGGGCGAGGTGGTCGAAGGCGACGGCGCGATCCGCAAGGCGCTCGCGCACCTGAAACGCCGGGGCGCGCGCAGCGCCGACTGACGCGTCGCCTGCGCCTACGCGCGCGGCGAAGGCTCCAGCACGATCATCGACCGTTCGCCGGCGAGCGCCTGCGCGTGCATCGCCGTGTACAGCCGTTCCAGGTCGCGCGCGAACGCCGGCGGGTCGAGCAGGCCGCTGTCACGCACCGCTTTCGCCACGCGTTCCCGCAGGGCGGCGCGGGCCGGCGCGTCGGCACCGAGCGCGATCGCGACGCCGTGGTGGCGCGCGCGATCGGGCAGCACGCAGTCGTCGAGACCGGCCGCGTGCAGCACGCTCGCCGCCATCCGCGACACGAACGTGTCGCCGGGGCTCGTGAGCAGCGGCACGCCCGCGCGCAGCGCGTCGCTTGCGGTGGTGCCGGAGTTGTAGGGCCACGCGTCGAGAGCGATGTCCGCGAGCGCGAGGCGCGCGAGGTGCGCGTCGCGCGGTCGCATCGGCGCGAACACCAGGCGCGATGCGTCGACCCCGCGCGCCTGCGCCTGCAGGCGCAGGTTGCGTTCGCCTGCGGCGTCCTTCGGCGCCACCAGCCACAGCACCGCGGCGGGCACCCCGCGCAGCACCGCGCACCAGTCGTCCCACAGCCGCGGACCGATCTTCCACGTCTGCACGAACGCGCAGAACACGGGCGCGTGCTCCGGCAGCCCTTCCGAGGCGCGCGTCGGCGGCGGCGGCCGCGGTGCCGGCACGCCGCCCGGCTGGAAGCAGCCCGGCATCAGGGCGAGCGATTCGCTGAAATGCGCGGCGGTCGACGGCGGCGTCGCCACGGCGTCGCCGATCACGTAGTCGGCGAGCCGCGGTTCGCCGAGCGTCCCGATGTAGCCGAGCCAGTGCGCGATCGTCGGTGCCGGCCGGCGCGCGGCGATGCCGGGCCGGGCGTGTCCGGTGTAGCCGGCGAGATCGACCAGCACATCGATGGCGTCGGCGCGGATGCGCGCGGCGGCCGCGTCGTCGTCGAGCGTGTCCAGGTCGACGAAGTGCTCGGCTCCGGCGACCACCGCCGCGCGCCACGCGTCGCCCGGCGGCGGCGCGCGGTACCCATAGGCGGTGATTTCGACGCGCGCGCGGTCATGCGCGGCGATCGTTTCGGTGACGAGGTAGGCGACCGCGTGCTCACGGAAGTCCGGCGACAGGTAACCGATGCGCAGGCGCCGCCCGTCGGCGGGCACCGGCGACGCGGCCGGCGTGCGCATCGCGGCGCCCCACTGCGAGCGGCCGAACAGCGCGGCGGCGGCGCGCTGCCGCGCGGGCGTCGCTTCGTCGAGGGCGAGCAGCAGCGTCGGCGCGAAATCGCTGCGCGCGGCCCGCGCGAACGCGTCCAGCAGCGAGGCCGGCGTCGGCCCCGCGCCGTCGTCCCAGTCGGCGAGCTGCCGGCGCAGCTGCAGCGCCTCGCCATGGCTCTTCAGGTCGCCCGGGTCGAGCGCGAGGGCGCGGCGATACGCCTGAAGCGCGCGTTCGCGGCGGCCGGCCGCGTCCTGCAGCGCCGCCATCTTCTGCCATGCGAACGCGAGGGTGGGCTCGCGCGCGAGCGCCGCCGCGTACGCGCGTTCGGCCGCGTCGAACTCGCCGCGCGCCTGGTGCGCGAATCCGAGGTTGACGCAGACGCCGGCGCCCGCGCCCAGTGCGACGGCGCGGCGGTAGTGCGCGATCGCGCCGGCGAGATCGCCGCGCCGATGCGCGACGACGCCGGCCAGGTTGCGTGCGTCGCGGTGGTCCGGCGAGCGCTGCAGCAGCGCATCCAGCGTGCGTGCGGCTTCGGCGAGTCGACCGGCACCGGCCTCGTCGTGTGCGCGCCGCAGCAGGGCCGCGACGTCGGCGCCGGCCGGTAGCCCGCTTCCCGACGGCATCAGCGCGGTTTCGCCGGCAGCGGGAACGGGGTGACGACGCCGTCGCCGCCCGTCGCATCGCGGATCGCCGACGCGCCCTTGCGGTCGACCTCCTCGACGCGCACCACGGCCTGCATCGGCAGGTGCAGCACACGGGTGTCCGCGAACTCGGCGCGCAGCCGCTCTTCGGTCGGATCGACCACCACGCCCTCGGCGACGTCGAACACGAGGTCGGCGACTTCGGTGAATCCCCACAGCGCGCTCGCCCCGACGCGCCGCGCGTACAGCTCGTACACCTTGCCGGCGTTGAGGAACGTGACTTTGTAGAGGATGCGTGCGGTCATGGCCCGATCATAGGTCCGGACGGCCTCAGACGCCTCTCGACCGCCGCGCCAGTGACGGCCTCAGCATCAGGGCGAACACCGCGCCGACGAGGAAGCCGGTCAGGTGCGCCCACCACGCGACCGCGCCGAAGTTCGGGCCGACGAACGTGAAGGCCAGCTGCAGCACCGCCCACAGCCCGATCAGCACCGCGGCCGGCACGCGGATGAACTCGAGCCAGAGCCCGAGCGGCACGACCACGCCGAGGCGCGCATTCGGAAACAGCGCCAGGTACGCGCCGATCACCGCCGACACGCCGCCGCTGGCGCCGATGATCGACCGCGCCGGTGCGCCCATCAGCAGCGCGGCGGCGAGGTTCGCGAGGGCGCCGCCGAGGAGGAACAGCACGAGAAACCGCCACGCGCCGAGACTGCGTTCGGCCGGCAACCCGAAGATCAGCAGGAACAGCAGGTTGCCGACCAGGTGCATCACGTCGGCGTGGATGAACAGCGCGCTGAGCAGCGTCAGCAGGCGTTCGTCGCGCAGCGCCGCGCCCCAGTCGGTGACGCTGCCCGACAGCGTGCCCCAGCGCAGCAGCGCCTCGCGCCACGCCGCATCGTCGGGCAGCAGCGCGATCCAGACATACGTGGCGATCATCACCAGCGCCAGCAGCGGTGTCGCCCAGCGACGGCGCACGCGCTTGCGACGCGGCAGGTCGACGAAGGGCCCGCTCATGGCCGCGCCAGCAGCACGCGGCGGCCATTCACCGCGAGCACCGCGCCGTCGCGGCGGATCGCCTCGACGACGATCCCGGGCGCCGGCGCCGCGCCCTCGACCAGCCGCTGACCGTCGACGATGACGAAGCGGCGCGCCGGCTCTTCGCTGTACACATGCATGCTCAGTTTCAGCGGCGGCAGCGCGGCCCGCTCGGACGCCGGCAGCGACGCGAGGCCCGGGAGCGGCGGATCCACCGCGGAGTCCGCGGG